>SVMS01000016.1 GCA_015067255.1 Oscillospiraceae bacterium | reverse complement strand
ACGACCTTGAAAGAGTTCCCGGAGGTTCTTCGGGTGGTTCTGCAGCTTCCGTTGCAGCCTTTGAAAATATCTTTTCCTTAGGCTCTGATACAGGCGGTTCAATCCGTCAGCCTGCTTCCTATTGCGGTGTAGCAGGTCTTAAGCCTACCTATGGAGCAGTTTCCCGTTACGGTCTTGTAGCCTTTGCAAGCTCTCTTGACCAGATAGGACCTCTTACACGTTCTATTGAGGATATGGCTATTGTTGCAAATACCTTATATGGACATGACAGCTATGACTCTACAAGTCTTAATTATAAATTTGAAGATTTTACAAAAGACCTTGACGGTAATGTAAAGGGCGTAAAGATAGGACTTCCTAAAGAGTATTTTTCAGAGGGTATAGATAAAGATGTAAAAGAGCAAATACTTAATGCGGCAAAAACATATGAAAAAATGGGCGCTGAGTTGGTAGAGATTTCTCTTTCACTTTCAGATTTTGCATTGCCCACTTATTATATTTTATCCTCTGCCGAAGCATCTTCAAACCTTGCTCGCTTTGATGGTGTTAAATACGGTTACAGAACTGAGAATTTTACTAATTTGAATGAGCTTTATGTAAAGACAAGAAGCGAAGGTTTTGGAGACGAGGTTAAGCGCAGAATACTGTTGGGCACATATGTTTTAAGCTCGGGTTATTATGATGCTTATTATAAAAAGGCGCTACAGGCAAGAAAAATGATAAAGAATAACTTTGAAGAAGCTTTCAAAAAGGTTGATGTAATTCTTACCCCTGCAACACCTGAAACAGCCTTTAAAATGGGCGAGAAAACAGATGACCCGTTAAAAATGTATATGAGCGATATCTGTACCGTTGCAATAAATATTGCGGGAATTCCTGCATTGGTTACTCCCTGCGGAAAAGACAGTAAGGGATTGCCTATAGGTATGCAGCTGATAGGCAAGGAAAGACAAGACGGTTTCTTAATGAAGGTTGCAGATGCTTACGATAAAAATACCGGAATGTTAAAAGCAATGGCTGCAAAGCTATAATAAGCTTTGCAAATTGAAAGGAAAGATAAAGTATGAGTAGCTATGAAACAATAATCGGACTTGAGATACACAGTGAGTTAAAAACTAAAACGAAAATTTATTGCTCCTGCAAAAACGAGTTTGGTAATGAAGTAAATTCTCAGTGCTGTCCGATTTGTACAGGAATGCCCGGTACTCTTCCGGTGCTAAATAAAACAGTTGTAGACTATGCTATGAAAATGGGATTAGCAGTAAATTGCACAATAAACAGAAAGAGTAAGCAAGACAGAAAAAATTATTTTTATCCCGATTTACCTAAAGCTTACCAGGTATCTCAATTCGATGTACCTCTTTGCGAAAAAGGTAGTGTGGAGTTCTATTCAAACGGTGAGAAAAAAACTGTGGGTATTACTCGAATACATATCGAGGAGGATGCGGGAAAGCTTCTTCACGATGATAGATTCGGTGGCTCTCTTGTAGACCTTAACCGTTGCGGAGTACCCCTTATAGAAATCGTTACCGAGCCTGATATCAGAAGTGCGGCAGAGGCTAAGGATTTTCTTGAAACAATAAAATCTATTCTTCAATACATTGATGTTTCAGACTGTAAAATGCAGGAAGGCTCTATACGTTGCGATATAAACGTTTCTGTAAGAAAGCCCGGAGAACCTTTCGGTACAAGAGTTGAAATGAAAAACGTAAACTCTTTTTCAGCTGCATACAGAGCAATAGAATATGAAGCAGCACGTCAGATTGAAGTGCTTGAAAACGGCGGAGTGATAAGCCAGGAAACAAGACGTTGGGATGATGCGAAGGGCGAAAATATAATTTTGAGAACTAAGGAAGATGCTCATGATTACAGATATTTCCCTGAGCCTGACCTTTGTCCGATAATAATAGATGATGAGTGGTATAATTCCATAGCTTGTCAAATTCCTGAGCTTCCCAATGAAAAAATGGACAGATATATTTCTCAAATGGGACTCTCCGAATATGAGGCTAATCTTCTTTCACAAAATAAAGACAGAGCAGAATATTTTGAAGCTTGCGTAAAAGCAGGTGCATCTGCAAAAGCATCTGCAAACTGGATTTTGACAGATTTGGGCAAGTATATGAACGAAACAAACAGCGATTTCACACAGGTTAAGGTTACTCCTCAAATGTTATCTGAGCTTATTGTTTTGTTCGAAACTAAGGTTATTTCATCAACAGCTGCTAAGACAGTTTTGGAAAAGATGCTTGCAGACGGAGGCTCTCCTAAAGCACTTGTAGAAGAAATGGGACTTGTTCAAAACAGCAACGAGGACGAAATAAGAGTCCTTGCTCAAAAAATTCTTGATGCAAATCCTAAAGTAGTAGATGACTATAAAAACGGTAAAACAAACGTAATAGGCTTCCTTGTAGGACAGGCAATGCGAGAATCAAAAGGAAAGGCAAATCCTCAAATTTTAAATAAGCTTATTGCTGAAATGATAGGCAATATGTAATTTTTCAAATAACGCTTTTTTGAAATTTATTCCAAAAAGCGTTATTTTTTCTCTTTGTAATACTTGAAATTGTTATATTATTAAAAAAACAGCCTTAATCTTTAAAGTTTTTGCACAGTTTAGGACTTGTATACTATTATAAATATGATATAATATTGTAGGTTTGTTTGTAATATGAAATATTATGTCAAAAAGAGTCTTTACAAATAAAATGAAAAAATCGGAGGTCAAATCCATGTCTGTAAAAGTTGTTGTCGGTTCGCAGTGGGGCGACGAAGGAAAAGGAAAAATAATTGATATTTTAGCAAGCCGTGCCGATGTTGTTATTCGTTCGCAGGGCGGAAACAATGCGGGACATACTGTTGAAGCGAATGGTAAGGTGTATAAGCTTCACCTTATCCCCTCAGGTATTCTTTATCCCGAAACTCTTTGCTTAATCGGAAGCGGAGTGGTAATTGACCCTAAGGTTATTCTTCAGGAGATTGACGGTCTTAAAGCTAATGGATATTCTTGTGAAAACTTGAGAATCGACCCCAGAGCTCACGTTATAATGCCTTATCATATTGAGCTTGACGGTCTTTATGAAGCATCAAGAGGAGCATCTGATATAGGCACAACAAAAAGAGGTATCGGCCCTTGCTATATGGATAAAGCAGAGCGTACCGGTATAAGAATGTGCGACCTTATTGATGAGAAGGTTTTCAAAGTAAAAGCTAAGGAAATGTTTGAAATCAAAAATAAGCTTATTACCGGATTTTTAGGTGCAGAGCCTATAGATTATGCTGATTTAATAGATGAGTACGCAGAGTATGGAAAAAGACTTAAGAAGTATATAGCTGACTGCTCTGTTATTACCTATGAAGCAAATAAGCAGGGCAAAAATATTCTTTTTGAAGGTGCACAGGGAACATTGCTTGATCTTGATATGGGTACTTATCCCTATGTTACATCTTCACATCCTTTAAGCGCAGGTGCTTGTATTGGTACAGGCGTAGGACCTACAATGATTGAAGAGGTTATAGGTGTTGCTAAGGCATATACTACAAGAGTAGGTAAGGGTCCTTTCCCCACAGAGCTTGAGGATGAGACAGGCGACCTTATCAGAAACAGAGGAAATGAATTTGGTACTACAACAGGTAGACCTCGCCGTTGCGGTTGGTTTGATGCTGTTATTATGCGCCACGCAGTAAGAACAAACGGTCTTACTTCTATTGCGCTTAATAAAATGGATACTCTTTCCGGAATACATCCCTTAAAGGTTTGTGTTGCTTATAAATGCGGAGAAAAGATTTATAATAATTTTCCCACAAATCTTGAAGAATTAGCTAAATGTACTCCTCAATTTGTTGAGCTTGAGGGCTTTGACGGTGACCTTTCTGCTTGCAAGAGCTTTGATGAGCTTCCTCAGAAGGCAAAGGATTATATTAAGAAAATCGAAGAGCTTGTTGAATGTAAGGTTTCAATGGTAGGCGTTGGTCCCGCAAGAGATCAGAACCTCGAAAGATAAAAATAAAATCACCATAGACTCAATTTTGAGCTTATGGTGATTTTTTGCGCATTGAAATAAATATCAGTCAATAAGTCTGATAGACTCTATAACAGGCTGATTAACGGGCAAAACTGCTCCGTTAGCACCTTGAATAGAAGTTTTGTTGCAAATTTCATCAACAATTTCCATTCCGCTTGTAACATAGCCGAAAGCAGCATAATCTCCGTCAAGATGCTCGGCATGCTTGTTTTGAACTATAAAGAACTGAGATGAAGCACTGTTTGGATCATTAGTTCTTGCCATAGATAAAGCACCTCTTGTATGCTTAAGAGGATTTTTAACTCCGTTTGACTCAAATTCACCCTTTATGGTTTTAACTGATTTAGTTTCAGAGGCGCCGCCTTGCATCATAAAATCATACATTATGCGGTGGAATGTAAGTCCGTCATAAAAATTTTCTTTAACAAGAGTTACGAAATTAGTTACAGTAATCGGAGCGCTGTCAGCATCAAGCTCTGCGCGAATTACACCGTAATCCTTAATAGTAATTTCAATATTATATTTTCCCGACAAAAGCTCTTTTGGAGTTTCAGGCTCGGAAGCCTTTGTACAGGAGCATACAAGAATTGAAATAAGGCAAATAAAAGTAATAACAGATATAAGCTTTTTCATTTTCTTTTTTCCTTTCTTTGTTTGTATATATTTTAATGTCAATTCTTTTATATGTCAAGAAAAATAATATTGAATAATGCAAGAATAATACTTGCAAAAAGCATAAAAAAATGGTACAATAATTAGAAACAAATTTATAATAAAAAGGTGAGATAAAGTTGGGAATAAAACATATAATTGATTTTAACGATATGCCTCTTGAAATGTGGTATGATATTTATGAAACAGCAGATGATATTTTAAAAAATCCCGAAAAATATGCAAATAAATGTGCAGGAAAAATTCTTGCTACTTTGTTTTATGAGCCGAGTACAAGAACTATGCTTTCTTTCCAGACTGCTATGCTTCGTTTGGGAGGAAGCGTAATAGGCTTTGATAATCCCGGAAATTCATCGGTTTCAAAGGGAGAAAACCTTAAAGATACAATTCGTATTATCAGCAATTATGCAGATATTGCTGTTATGAGAAATCCCAATGAGGGAGCAGCTTATGCAGCATCTCTTTATTCTCAGATTCCTGTTATCAATGCAGGTGACGGCGGCCATTTGCATCCCACTCAGACAATGACCGACCTTTTTACAATTACCAAAGAGAAGGGACGCCTTGAAAATTTAAGCTTCGGTCTTTGCGGAGACCTTATGAACGGCCGTACTGTTCATTCACTTTTAAAGGCTATGTCTCTTTTTAAAAACAATAAATTTTATTTAATCTCAACCTTCCAACTAAGAACACCTAAATATATAACAGATATTTTAAAAGCATCAGGAAACGAATTTTATGAGGTTAACACTCTTGATGAGTGCATAGATAAGCTTGATATTTTATATATGACACGTATTCAGAAAGAGCGTTTTGCTTCCGAAGAGCTTTACAACCGTCAAAAAGGCGTATATGTTTTAGATAGTGAAAAAATGAAAAAAGCAAAGCCTGACCTTGCAATTCTTCATCCGTTGCCCAAAATAGATGAAATTACAGATGAAGTGGATTATGATAAACGAGCTTTATATTTTACTCAGGCTCGTTACGGTATGTATGTCAGAATGGCATTGATTTTAAAAATGCTGGAAAACGGAAGATATGCACCCGACTTGGTAAAAGGCGATAAATCTCTTAAGTGTCCTAATCCCAGATGTATAACAACAAGCGAGCCTTACTTACCCGGAATTTTCTACGATGTTAACGGAACAAGAAAAACAAAGGCTTGCAAATATTGTGATTACAGAGCAGAATAATTTTTATTAGGAGGAAGGGTAAGTCCCTTTTGTGATAAAATGATTACAATGAAGAAAAACGAGCTTGAACAGTATTTTTCAATGGTTGATGGCGATAAAATACTGGGAAAGTGCAAATATGATATTTTGACAAAAAGTATTGTAGGCTTTGAAATTGAAGACGAAACTATTTCTGATTTTGTGAAGTTCAATTTACTTAAGGCTGTTTTAAATTATTTTGACCTTCACGGTGTCAAAAAGGTTTTTTATAACGGTACTGAAGAAATAGATATTTGTCAGAAAAACGGCTTTAAAAATACTGATGAAGGCTTTTGTGTTGATTTGAATGGATACTTTGAAAAAGGATGCGCTAATAAATGAGTGAGAATTTATTTAAGGTAATAGAGTCTAAAATGTCCGATTTTTCAAAAGGACAAAGACTTATAGCAAAATATATTCTTGAAAATTATGACAAAGCCGCATATATGACAGCATCAAAGCTTGGAACAACGGTTGGCATAAGCGAATCAACAGTTGTTCGTTTTGCGATGGAAATAGGCTTTGCAGGATATCCGGAATTTTTAAAAGAGCTTCAAAGCACAATTAAAAATAAACTGACTGCAGTACAGCGTATCGAGGTTGCAAAAAGCAGAATTGATGAAAATGACGTTTTGTCGGGCGTTTTAAATTCGGATATTGAAAAAATCAGGCTTACTCTTGAAAATATTGATAAGGAAACTTTTTCAACTGCTGTAAAATCAATAATTTCAGCAAAAAGAATATATATCATTGGTGTCAGAAGCTCTGCGCCTCTTGCAGCTTTTATTGATTTTTACTTTAATTTGATTTTTGAAAATGTTAAGCTTGTAAATACTGCAAGTGCAAGCGAAATGTTTGAACAAATGCTGAGAGTATCCAAAGATGATGTTGTAATAGGTATAAGCTTTCCAAGGTACTCGAAGCGTACAGTGAAAGCTATGCAGTTTGCTAACGATAACGGAGCAAATGTAATTGCAATAACCGATACAGAAAATTCTCCAATGTGTCAGTATGCGAATACTGTTCTTGCCGCAAGAAGTGATATGGTTTCCTTTGTTGATTCTCTTGTTGCTCCTCTAAGTCTTATAAATTCGTTAATAGTAGCAATATCAATGGCTAAAAAAGAAGATGTTTCATTATCCTTTGAAAAGCTTGAAAACGTATGGGACGAATACGATGTTTATGAGAAGTTGAACAATGAATAAGATATGTATAATCGGAGCAGGACCTGCGGGACTTATGGCAGCAGGAACGGCAGCTCAAAATAAAGAAAATCAAATTACAATTTTTGAGAAGAATGACAGAATAGGAAAGAAACTGCTTATAACAGGTAAAGGCAGATGCAACGTTACAAACAATTGCGACGTTGAAACAGCCCTTGAAAACGTAGTGTCTAATAAACGTTTTTTATATAGCGCCTTTAATAGCTTTACACCGTCTGATACAATGAACTTTTTTACAAAGCTTGGTGTTGAGCTGAAAACCGAAAGGGGAAACAGAGTTTTTCCTCAGTCTGACCGTTCTAATGATATTCTTTCAGCTTTAAAAAAATATATAAATAAAAGCAATATTAAAGTTGTTAATACTCCTGTAAAATCTATTTCAGAAAGTGAAAACGGATTTTTGGTAAACGGCAAGGAGCATTTTGATAAAGTGCTTATTGCAACAGGTGGACTTTCCTATCCGCTTACAGGTTCAACAGGGGATGGATACCGTCTTGCAAAGAGCTTGGGACATACTGTTACTCCGTTGGGGGCATCTCTTGTACCTTTAGTTTGCGAAAACTCTTTTTGTGCACAACTTTCGGGACTATCTCTTAAAAACGTTACAGTAAGCCTGTTTGAAAGGGGTAAAGCAAAAGAGCTTTACAACGAATTGGGAGAAATGCTGTTCACTCATTTCGGTATTTCAGGGCCTCTTGTTCTATCTGCAAGCTCTCATATGAAGCAAAGCTTAAAATATACAATAAAAATTGATTTAAAGCCCGGACTTAGCTATGAAAAGCTTGAAAATCGAATTTTGAGAGACTTTGAGCAGAATAAAAATAAAGAGCTTCAGAACGCTTTAAGAGCATTGTTGCCCTCCTCTCTCATTCCTGTACTGATAAAAGAAGCAGGACTTGACAGCACAGTTAAAATAAACTCTTTTACAAAAGAGATGAGAAAAAAGCTTATAGAGTGTATAAAAGGCTTTAAAGTAGATATTAAAGGTTTTCGTCCCGTTGAAGAAGCTATAATTACAACAGGCGGAATAAACGTAAAAGAGATTGATCCTAAAACTATGCAATCAAAGCTTGTAGAAGGACTGTATTTTGCAGGTGAGATTATAGATGTTGATGCCTATACGGGTGGATTTAATCTGCAAATTGCTTTTTCTACAGGGTATCTTGCAGGCAAAGCTATGGAATTTTAATATTAAATGGCGGTGAATAATTTGAAAACAATAAATATTGCAATTGACGGTCCTGCAGGTGCAGGAAAAAGCTCTATTGCAAAAGCTTTAGCTAAAAAAATGTCATACGTTTATATTGATACAGGTGCATTATACCGTTCAATAGGAATTTATGCTCTTAGAAATAATGTGGATACAAAGGATTCACAAAAGGTAATTGAGCTTTTAGAGCAAATAGATTTAAAACTTGCTTATGAAAATGGAACACAGCGTGTAATACTTAACGGAGAAGATGTTTCCGAAGAGATAAGAACACCTCCAGCTTCTATGGCGGCTTCGGATGTTTCGGCTATTCCTGAGGTAAGAGAATTTCTTTTGTTTTTACAGCGTGATATTGCCGCAAAGAATAACTGTCTTATGGACGGAAGAGATATAGGTACGGTAATTCTTCCCAATGCACAGGTTAAAATATTTTTAACTGCATCTGTTGAAGAGCGTGCAAAACGTAGATATAAAGAACTTACCGAAAAAGGCTTTGAGGTTAATTTTGAAGAGCTTAAAGAAGAGATTGCTCAAAGGGATTACAATGATTCTCATAGAAAGACAGCTCCTTTAAAAGCAGCTGACGATGCTATACTTTTTGACAGTACACAGTACGATTTACAGCAGTGTATAGATATGCTTTATGAGATTATAATGAATACAGTTTGTCGAAACAGTAATTAAATAAACTGCTTCGATAAACAACAATCATTATTAGGGGGAAAACAGTTGAAATCGTATAAATGGATAAAGCTTTTTTTAGGATGGCTTATAGGGCTTATTTTCAGAGTTAACAGACATAATGAACAGCTTCAAAAAGTAGAAGGTTCAATGATAATATGTGCTAATCACAGCTCCTTGCTTGACCCTATAGTGCTTGCTATTGCAACAGACCGTACAATAAACTATATGGCAAAAGCAGAACTGTTTAAAAATAAGATTGCAAATTGGTTTTTAAGATGCTTAGGAGCTTTCCCCGTAGTAAGAGGTAAGGCGGATTTAACTTCCGTAAAAACATCTCTTAAAATACTTAAAAATGACGGCGTTTTAGGAATTTTCCCTCAAGGAAAGCGTGTGGAAGAAGGGGAGAGCGCTGATGCGAAAATGGGACTTGCTATGCTCGCTTATAAAACAAAGGCAACAGTTCTTCCTGTAAAAATAATTTATAAAACAAAGCCGGGCTTTTTAAGAAGAACAGATATTATTTACGGAAAGCCTTTAAGCTTTGAAGAATTAGGCTTTAAGGATGGAAGTAAGGAAGAGTTTGCACAAGTAAGCAATAAAATTCTTGAAATCATAAATTCTCTTTCTTTGAGTTAAGAAAGGTATGTTAATTTAATATGAAAATTACAGTTGCCAAATCTGCAGGTTTTTGCTTTGGAGTAAGCAGAGCAATTGATATTCTTTGGGATTGTGTTGAAAAAGAAAATCAGGATATTTATACACTCGGACCGATAATTCATAATCCGCAAATGATAGCTTCTCTTGAAAAAAATAATGTATTTGCAGTAAAAGATTTTTCCAATATTGATAAAGATAAGCTTATTGTTATCAGAACGCACGGAATAGAAAAAGATATTCTTAATCAATTACAGGAAAAAAGCTTCAGATATATAGATGCAACTTGTCCTTTTGTAAAAAAGATTCATAAAATAGTTAAAGAACAACAGGAACAAAACAAAAAAATTCTTATAGCAGGTGATCCTGAGCATCCCGAGGTAAAGGGAATAGTAAGCTATGCAAAAGATGTTTTTGTGTTTAAAAACTTAGAAGAACTAAAAAAAGAGATAGAAAATAATGCAGAAATTGTAGAAAAAGACTCGATTTTGGTCGCTCAAACGACATTTTCTAAAAAAGAATGGAAAAAAATTAACGAATATTTAAGAAAACTATATACAAACGTAAAAATTTTTGATACAATATGTGTTGCAACCGATGAACGTCAGAATGAAGCTCAAAAGCTCGCTAAAGAAAATGACGCTATGATTGTTATAGGAGGCAAGGAAAGTTCAAATACAACTAAGCTGTTTGAAATTTGTTCTTATTATTGTCCCAATAGCTTTCATATAGAAACTGCTAAGGAGCTTCCTGATGGGTTGGAAAAATATAAAAGGATTGGTATAACAGCAGGTGCTTCAACACCTGATGATATAATCAAGGAGGTTTTACAAACAATGTCAGAAAAGTACACAATGGACGAAGCTACCGAAATATCTTTCGAGGAGGCGCTGGAGGAGTCATTAAGACCCATAAGCAATGGTGATATTGTAACAGGTATCATTACTGCAGTTGCTCCCAACGAAATCACGGTAGACCTAGGCGCAAAACAGGCAGGCTACATTGCCGCCGCAGAATTTTCAGCAGATCCGTCAGTAAAATTAGAGGATTCTGTTAAGGTGGGTGATGAAATAGAAGTTCAAGTTGTTCGCTTAAATGACGTTGATGGAACCGTTATGCTTTCTCGTAAACGTATTGAGTCTGCAAAAGCTTTTGAAACTGTTGCTGCAGCTGTTGAGTCAAAAGAAACAATTGATGCTGTTGTAACCGAAAATGTTAATGCAGGTGTTATAGCAAGTCATAAGGGCGTAAATATTTTTGTACCCGCTTCTCAAACAGGAATTGCAAGAGACGGAGATTTGTCAGTTCTTCTTAATCAAAAAGTAAAATTGAAGGTTATCGACGTTCAAAGCAGAGGCAGAAGAAAGAAGATAATCGGCTCAATCAAAGCAGCAACAAGAGATATCCGCAAGGAAAATGAGCAAAAGCTCTTTGCAGATATTGAAGTTGGAAAGAAATATACAGGTACTGTTAAATCCTTTACATCCTTCGGTGCCTTTGTAGATATCGGCGGGGTAGACGGTCTTGTTCACATTTCCGAGCTTTCCTGGCTTAGAATTAAGCACCCCTCTGAAGTTCTTGAAATAGGACAGAATATAGAGGTATACATCAAAGAATTTGACGCAGAAAAGAAGCGTATTTCTTTAGGCTACAAAAACGAAGCAGAAAACCCCGTTACATTGTTCCTTGCTAAATATAATGTCGGTGATGTTATTGATGTTAAGGTTGTAAGAATAGTTCCTTTCGGAGCATTTGCAGAAATTATCCCCGGTATAGACGGACTTATTCATATTTCTCAAATTGCTAACGAAAGAGTAAATAAGGTTGAAGACTTCCTCAAGGTAGGTCAAAACGTAACTGTAAAAATTACAGATATTGCTGAAAATGCAAAGAAAGTTTCTCTTTCAATAAGAGAACTTCTTGAGCCTGTTGCTCCTGTTGAAACAGAAGTTGAAGAAACAGTTGAAGCAGAAACAACAGAAGAAGCTACAGCAGAAGAATAAACATAACGTATAAATAAAACAGGGCACGGAGTAAAAACTTCGAGCCCTGTTTTTATATTAATTTATTGCACGAATAAAACTATATAATAGTGTTCCTATTTCAGTATATCCTGCTGCTGAGGGATGTATTGCGCCTACACCGCCCTTTTCCATATTTTTAACTGTATCTAAAGATGCGTTTGTTGGTGCTATGAATACATTCTTTAAATTTGAATATTTTTCAATAATTTTAAGGTTAGCCGTGTATGTATTTGATTTACAGCGTTCGGCTTTATAGATGTTTTCTCCATATTGCTCATTGAATTTTTCTTGTTCAACGGTACAAGGTAAAATTAAATTCCAAATGATTTTAATATTTGAATCGTATGAATGAATATTATTTATTATAAATTCCATATTTTCAAAATATGTTTTCATATTATTGTTTAAATGTTGGGTTGATGTACATTTAGTTAAATCATTAATTCCCAATTGTATGGAAACACAATCAATTTTTGGATAGCTTTGAGATTGCATATAATAAGAAAAATCAAATTTCTTTGTGTTAGGATTATAAAATGGGTTTGAACAGCTTGTTGTAGATTTTGTTTCTACAAACATTTTAGCAGTGTAGCCACTTTTTCCTTCGTGTTTGTTTAAATTCTTTCCTTCGGTTCCAAGCATAGTTAAGCTGTAATTATTATTGTTAGCAAGACTTAGTACGGTCTGAGGTTCTATATTAGCTGCTATTGTACTATCTCCAATTATTAATATAGAAAGACTATCTTTTTGAGTTTTATCTTTAATTTCAATTTTTGTTGTTCCTTTATTCAAAATATTATTATCTCTATCGTAAACAGCAATAGTTAAATTTATAGTTTCAGCCTTTTGGGGCGTATACTCCCAACGGTCAGTGTAAGCAGTTCCTTTGTTCTCAGAATCAACTTTAAAAACAATATTATCCATAGAATTGTATTTAACAAGATTTAAAAAATATAATTTTATAGGTTGACCGACAAAAGCATAGATTTTGGATGGCAGAGCTAAAGGAGAAAATTTTTCTTGAGAAGATATATTGCTTGACTGTGATTGTGTAGTATTATCTGGCGAGGTTTGAGAAACATCAGAATTTGTAATCTGGCTGTTGCTTGAAATAATACTTGATGAATTGGACGTAATAATATTGTTTAATTCGGAATAAGCAGAATTCGAATTATTACTATTAATACCGCAACTAAAAAGACTAATTAATAATGCTAATAAAGTTAAAAAAAGCATTATATTTTTAAAAAAAACTTTCAAAATAATCACTCCATATATTAATTTTGAATCAATTATACATCTTTAGGTTAATAATGTCAACCTAAAGATGCTTATAATTAACCCGTGAAGTAATATAATATATCCATAAGTCAATGCAAGGAGTGAAAATATGACATCTGATAAACTGAAGGAAATAGGTACTCGTATTAGTGACAGACGAAAACAATTAAACTATACGCAGGAACAAATTGCTGATAAAATGGATGTTTCTATTCAAATGATTTCTAATCTTGAACGGGGAAATAAGGCAATTAAAATAGAAAATCTGATAAAAATAAGCGAAATACTTAATGTGAGTACTGACTATATATTAATAGGAAAACATACAGAAAAAGATGTTAATTCGGTTTTGAATCGTATTTCTAACCTCTCAGATGTCGATTATAAAATGATAGACATGTTAATTGAATATTGTTTAAATAAATAATATATGATAGCAAAAAGGGCACAGAATAAAATCTGTGTCCTTTTTAAATTTGAAAATTAATTATAAATAAAGCTCTGTGTAATCAATTTGAAAAAACACGGCTAACAATGTTTTCCCAGGCTTCTTCATCAAATTCTTCGTTTTTATATAATTTTCGTCTATCTTCTTCTCCGATTTTTCTTTTAACCTTACAGGGATTTCCTACTGCTATACACCAATCAGGAATATCCTTTGTTACAACACTTCCTGCTCCTATAACAACATTACTGCCAATAGTTACACCGGGACAGATTACACTATTTCCGCCTATCCATACATTATCACCGATGATAATTTCTTTTCCGTATTCATAACCCGAATTTCTGCTATCGGGATGTATAGGATGACCGGCAGTAAAGATAGATACATTGGGAGCTAATTGGCAATTGTCGCCGATTTTAACTTTTGCAACATCTAAAATTGTACAGTTATAGTTTGCAAAAAAGTTTTTTCCAACTTCAATATTAGTTCCAAAATCACAATAAAACGGGGGATTGATAAATGCTTCTTCTGACTTTCCCAATAATTCTTTAACTACTTTCATAACCCCGTCAATATCACATCTGTCCATAAAATTTAATTTTTGCAAAATTTTTCGACAGTTTAACAATTCTTCTATAACGGCTTCGTCGGCAATATAAGCCAAACCTTTGTTTCGACGTTCAATGTTATTCATTTAAAAATTTCTCCATAAGTTTTAATTGTTGATAGATAGTATACACGAGAAAATTGATTCTATTTTGTTACATAAAAGGCACGGATTTTACACCGTGACTTTTCATATAATTGTTAATATTTATTTTATTATTTAAAGTATCTGTTCAAAAGTCTCTCAAATGCCTTACCGTGACGAACTCGTCTTGAAACTGCACTTAAAAACCGCTTGAAATCAAGGAGTTTTGGGGCTGTGTTTTCAAAAACCCACTTTTATCACAGTAAAGTTTAACCGCCATACCAACCTTCGAGCAGGTTTACTTTTACGGCAATTCCATTTTCAAAATAAATTTCATACCAAAGGGAGTTATCATAACTCATAATTAGTTCAGGGGTATTTTCACGAATCATATAAAAGGCTCGAGTTAATTCACCTGTTTTATCGTCAACCCATTGTTTAGAAAAACCCCCATATTTATCGACAATTTCTTCTGCTGAACTACCAATAATAAATCGGTCATTAAATTTATAGTGTGTTAGATGACAATACCAATAAATACCTATTGCCAACACTAAAATTATAATAGTGATAATTGATGTAATTATAATTTTCTTTTTCAATTAAATCATCCCAAAAAAGATGTGCTACCAAAATGATAGCACATCTTATGTGATTTTTCAAGCAGATATTATTTGAAGTAGCGGTTGAGGAGTCCCTCAAATGCTTTGCCGTGACGAGCCTCATCACGAGCCATTTCGTGAACAGTGTCATGAATTGCATCAAGACCTAATTCTTTTGCGAGCTTAGCAAGCTCGAATTTGCCCATTGTTGCGCCGTTTTCAGCATCAACACGTACAGCAAGATTTTCTTTTGTAGAAGGGGAAACAACTTCGCCTAAAAGCTCTGCAAATTTTGCAGCGTGCTCAGCCTCTTCGTAAGCTGCTTTTTCCCAATAAAGTCCGATTTCGGGATATCCTTCACGGTGAGCAGCTCTTGCCATAGCAAGATACATACCAACTTCACAGCATTCGCCTTCGAAATTAGCTTTTAAACCTTCAATAATTCTGGGGTCTACACCCTTAGCAATACCGATGATGTGCTCAGCAGCCCATGTCTTTTCGTCGGAAGCTTCCTTGAATTTTTCAGCAGGAGCTTTGCAAAGAGGACAAGCCTCGGGAGCAGAATCTCCTTCGTGAGTATAACCGCAGATAGTACATACAAATTTTTTCATAGTTTTTTCTCCTTTTAAATATAAATTTTATTTATTGATTTTTACAGCAGTTACAGAGATACCGAACAATAAGCTCTGCAGATTGAGGTGTACAGCCTTTTGTTTGTGTAACCTCGGTTAAAAATTTGGCAGCAGTAGAATCGAAAACATCTTCAATTTTTCCGCATGAAATACAAACAAGATGATAGTGCGGGGTAGAGTCACCGTCAAAATGAACTTCGCCGCCTGCATTTACGATAGTTATGTTTCCGCTTTGAGCAAGCTCTCCGAGATTACGGTAAACAGTTGCAAGACTGATATTTGGAAACTTGTTTTTTACTTCGGCGAAAACTTCCTGTGCAGTAGGGTGGTCGCATCTTGATTTAAGATTGTTGATGATTTCTTCTCGCTTTGGTGAGTACCGTTGATTTGTCATAGTCGCTTTTTGATACAGCGGATAAAATGCAAATATCTTCCTTTCGTATTATTTTTTTAATGCCTCCAATTTATTGGTTTTTATTCCCTTAACGATAATCATTATCATTAAGTGATTACATCATAGCATATAAATTTTTGTTTGTCAACACTTTTTTTAAAAAAATTAAAAAAATGAAGTTTGGGCTTCGCCCAAGTGAAGCAGCGACAATGCCGCTGTGAAGCATCGCGCTTACGCATGAAGTGAAGTAAAGTGTGCCACTCACGTCCGCAGACACTTCACAATGCGCAGCATCACTTCGTGCACCGAAGGTGTGCTTATCGTGCCGTAAGGCACACTTAGTTCAAAAACCCTGATTTGTCTACCAGACAAATCAGGGTTTTTGTTGGTATGCCCGATGCGATTCGAACGCACTGCCTTTGGAGTCGGAGTCCAACGCTCTATCCAACTGAGCTACGGGCACATATATATAAGTAATTATATATTGTTTTGACTCTTTTTGCAAGGCTTTTAATTTTTAAAATTTGGCAGTTGAAATATTTGATGTAAATACTTGATTTTATATTATATAAATGTTAAAATATTTAGAGCGTAAAAGAGTTGTTAAAGGAAAGTGAAGGGATTGAAAAAAATTCTTTTTGTATGTACCGGGAATACTTGCCGAAGTCCTATGGCAAAGGTACTCTTTGATAAGCTTGCAAAAAAGAATAAATTAAATTGGTCAGCTGATAGCTGCGGAATAGCGACTTTCGGAGGAAGTCCTGCAACGGAGAATGCCATCGAGGCAGTTAAAGAAGAAGGCTGTGATTTGAGCGGACATATTTCAAAGCCGATAAGCAATGAACTTTTACAGGAAGCTGACCTTGTAGCTTGTATTTCCAAGGCTCATATGAACGCTGTAAAAGGATATTTTCCTGAGTATGAGGATAAAATCATAGTTTTGGGAAATGGAATTTCCGATCCTTACGGTTTTTCTCTTGATACATATATTGAAACTATGAAAGAGATAAAACAAGAAATTGAAAATTTATTTGAAACGGAGCTTTTAAAATGAATAAACCTACATTAGTTATTATGGCTGCCGGTATGGGAAGCCGTTACGGAGGCCTTAAGCAAATTGATCCTATAGGCGCAAACGGAGAAATCATTATGGATTTTTCTATAATGGATGCTAAAAAAGCAGGCTTTGAAAAGGCTGTAATAGTGATAAAAAAAGAAAATGAACAGCTTTTTAAAGAGGCTGTAGGGGATAGGCTTGAAAAGCATATGAAAATAGAATATGCTTATCAGGAGCTTACAAATCTACCTGAGGGCTTTTGTGTTCCTGAGGGACGTGTAAAGCCTTGGGGAACAGGGCACGCAGTTCTTGCGGCGGCTGATAAAATCGAAGGTCCTTTTGCAGTAATAAATGCAGATGATTATTACGGTCCCAAAGCATTTTCTATTATTTATGATTTTCTTACATCACAAGCTCAGGACGGCGAAAAGCAGCATTTTTGTATGGCGGGCTTTGTTTTGAAAAACACAATCACCGAGAACGGACACGTTGCAAGAGGTGTTTGTGTTGCTGACGAAAACGATATTCTTACTGATATTAATGAGCGTACTAAAATTCAACGCAATAACGGAATTATTCAATATACCGAAGATGACGTTAATTGGGTTGACTTAGATGAAAACGCTCTTGTGTCTATGAATTGTTGGGGATTTACAAACGCTTTCTTAGATGAATTGAAAATAAGATTTGTTGAGTTCCTTAAAAAAAGCGGAAATGAGCTTAAAAGCGAATACTTCCTTCCTTTTGTTGTAGATGAACTTATAAGCGAAGGAAAAGCAGATGTAAAGGTTTTAAAGACAGATGACAAATGGTATGGAGTTACATATAAAGAGGATAAGGAACAAGTAGTTTCCGCTATAAAAGCTATGGTTGACAAAGGAATGTATTGATTAGGAGAAAAACTTATTTATGCAGCTTTACGGTAAAAGCGGGTACAAAAGAGTATATTTATTTGTACTTGCACTTATTATGGTTTTAAGTTCGTGCCAATTCAGTATACGTAACGAGGAATCGGAAAATTTTGAATATAAAACTGCTCTTGATTTTTATTATTCAGAGCTGCCTCAGGGCAGCTCTTCTTCTGTTACATCGTTGCGTGCTGTGTTTGCAAATAATGACGTAAAAGTAAATGCTATAAATACATATAATTCAATTTCAAACGCATTGAGTGTTGCAAAGGATAACGGCTTTAATTGTATTGTTGCGGATTTTAATCCTTACGAGCTGTATTTTTCGGATATGTATTATTCAAAGCCGGGTCAAGCAAAAATAATCCCTGAGAATGCAAAGCTTATAAACGATATTATATCTCAAGCGAATGATTTGGGAATAAATGTATTTTTAAAGGTTGATGCTTTTCTTGTTTCCGATGGAAGCTTTGGCTTTGAAAATCTTAACTATATCAATAAAAATGATTTAGCTATTAATGAAAAAAGATATTTGAATATTTGCAAATACTCAAATATTTTGATTATGTCGGATATTTTTTCAAGAATGAGCAGTGACATAAAAGCGCAAGGCTATATTTTATCAGAGCTTGATTTTCCTCAAATTCCTGAGTGTGAAAAGGAGTGCCTATTAACTGAAACAAGTGCTGATGAATATGTAAAAAAAGCACTTGAAAATGCGACTGTAAATGCAATAAGCTCTATTTTGAATGTCTCTCCGGGAATACCTGTAATGCTTGATTACGAAGCTACTGTTTATGCGGATTATGATGCTTTATTGCAAAAAAAGTTGTTTAACTCTGTTTTTTGTAATAAAGAGGATGCTCAAACTCTTGATGACGATATTGATTTTGTTTTAAAGCAAGAAATTAAGGGCGAGGTTTATGATGTTGCGGAAGAATACAAAAGCTCGCTTTCTTTGGAAAAATGTTTTGGAACTGTATTTTATGACAGTAAAGTTTTAGCACATAATGAAAATTATCTTCTTGCTCTGAAATTAGAATTTGAAGGTCAGATTGATGATGAAACAAAGGGAATAGAGCTTGAAATTTCAACACCTAAAAACAATATAACAGTAGAAAGAGAAAATATTGTTATTTCGGGTAGCTGCGATAATAATTTCCCTTTATATATGAATGGTGAAAAAATTGAACCTTCGGAAAAGGGATTGTTTTCTGTTGATTATAAGCTTAATAAAGGAAAGAACGTTATTGAGTTTTCGCATAAGGATAAAACTGTAACTCTGAACGTAACTTATTATTTGAGAATTATAAAGGATTTATCTTTAGTTAATAATATAACGGTTTCCTCCGGTGCAACCGTTGCTATGAGTGTGTATGCAAGAAGCGGTGCGAAGGTAAGCGGTGTTTTAAACGGAAAAACTATTGCCTTTACTCAAAAAAATGTGGCTGAAGATGACGATTCGGAAAATGCAGATAATGACTTCGCACTTTTTGAAGCTGTTTTTGCTGTTGAGCAAAACAACAGTGAAAAAACAAAAAACTTAGGAAGTTGCCGTGTAACTGCTTCTTATAATGGATTTACCGAAAGTCTTGTAAGCGGAAAAATCTTTGTAGAGAGCATATTTAACAATACCGAAGGTCAGAATATGATTGTTGAAACAACGGCTGAAAGAGCGGAAACCTTTGACAATGATATGGCGCAATCTGTTATTGATAAAGCGCTTCCTATAAATATTTATCTTCCCAAAGGCACAAAAGACTACGTTATAGGTGAGATTACTTACTTTGATGACGGCGAAGATTTAAGCTATTGGAAGATGAAAAGCGGAAAACGTGTTTATAAAAAAGATAGTAAAACTTACGTATCTTCTGAAAAGCTTTACGGAGAAATCTCTTCTGTTTCGGTAGTGGATAACGGTAAATATACCGATATTATAATGAATACACCGGCAAGACCGCCTTTTGAGATTGATTTTAATGTAAGCTATAAAGCTTTTAATAAAAAAGCGGGATATTTTGACTTTACGTGTAATTTTAATCCTTCAACTATTTCGTTTTTGCTTCATAACGTAAATTTTGACGGGGGTATAAACGTTTCGCAAAATCCTGTTCTTTCAAATGTTTCTATGTCGAATGTTTCTTCAAATTCCTGCAGACTTACTCTTAATTTGAAAAATGCAGGAAGATTTTACGGCTTTACCTCTAAATATGACGAACAGGGAAGGCTTTGTATACGCCTTATCAATCCTACGGTTTATAATGAAAGTACAGGTAAATTCAGCGAAGGCTTTACTGTTCTTGTTGATGCAGGACATGGAGGTAAAGACCCCGGTGCAAAGGGTGTAGGAGGAGTATGGGAGCAAACTCTTAATCTAAGAGTTGCACAGGAGCTTGTAAATAAATTTAAACAAGCAGGTGCAACTGTTTACACCTCGAGAACTACAAATAACGAATATAATAAAGATAAAATTTTTGATATAATCGAGAAACAACAGCCTACTCTTTTAATAAGTATCCATCACAACGCAAGCACAAGCTCTGCTGTATACGGTCCGGAGGTATATTACTATTATCCTTTCAGCCAGGGTATAGCGGAAAAGGTGTTGACTGCTATAGGAAGAACACATTCAGCAGGTTGGAGAAGTAAATATAAGGCTCTCTACAGTCTTCGTTCTCACGAAGGTATGAGAATACTTGTGGAATGTGCTTATATAACAAACGTAAAAGATTATCAATTTGCCGTTGATAATTCCGCATATTTTTCAGAAAAAATATTTACGGCAGTTAAAGAGTATTATTCTTAAGAAAGGCAAAGGGTAATATTTTGGAATACGAAAGTCTTATAAATTATGAATGTATAACAACATATCTGAGAGGCCTTATTCCTCAGAGAGATGAAAAATTAGCAAAGCTTGAGCAGGAATGCCGTGAAGCTCAGCTTCCTATTGTACGTCCTGAAACTGCAGAATTTTTAGAGCTTTTATGTATGCTGAAGAAACCGACAAAAATATTGGAAATCGGCACTTGCGTAGGCTTTTCGGCACTGCTTATGGTTAATGCATCTCCTCAGCTTGAAAAGCTTATAACTATTGACAGATATCCATATATGATAGAGCGTGCAAAAAAGAATTTTGAAGCTTTTGAGGAAAAAAGAATAACTTTAATGGAAGGTCAGGCGGCAGATATTTTAAAAGAGCTTGATACAGGCTTTGATATTGTATTTCTTGATGCCGCTAAAGGACAGTATCCTGTATTTTTACCCGATTGCTTAAGGCTTCTTAACAAGGGCGGACTTTTTATAGCTGATAACGTTCTTTTTGACGGAGTAATTGCCGATGAAAAACGTGCTGTTCGCCGTGACAGAACAATAGTTAACAGATTAAAGCAGTTTTTAAAAGAAATTTCCGAAAATCCTGAGTTGAAAACGAGCATTCTTCCTTTGGGAGACGGACTTTCTGTATCTTATAAAAAATAATTGAGAGGTGTTAAAATGAGCATTGAGCTTTTATCGCCTGCGGGCAGTATAAATAAGCTTGAAACTGCAGTGCAGTTTGGAGCAGATGCTGTATATATAGGCGGAACAATGTTTGGACTGCGTACTGCTTCCGAAAATGCTGATTTTGAACAGCTGAAATATGGAATAGAATATGCTCATAATCATAATAAAAAAGTATATATAACAACTAATATTGTGGCAAGAAATGATGATTTGAAACGTTTTCCTAACTTTTTGAAGCAATTAGAGCAGACAAAAGCAGATGCTGTTATAGTAACAGATTTCGGGCTTTTTTCTGCTGTCAGAGAATTAGCTCCTAAGCTCGAAATTCACGTTTCAACACAGGCAAATTTGTTAAATTATGAAAGCTGTAACGCCTTTTATAAAATGGGTGCTAAGCGTGTTGTTTTAGCAAGAGAATTAAGCTTTGAAGAGATAGCGGAAATAAGAGCAAAAACTGATAAAAACCTTGAGCTTGAGGCTTTTGTCCACGGTGCTATGTGCGTTTCCTTTTCGGGCAGATGTTTACTTAGCGATTATATGACAGCGCGCAGTGCCAACAGAGGGAATTGCACTCAGCCTTGCCGTTTTAAATATACTCTTATGGAAGAAAAGCGCCCCAATGAATATATGCCTGTTTTCGAAGATGAAAACGGTACATTTATTCTCAATTCTAAAGATTTATGTATGATTGAGCATATAGATAAACTTGCGGAGTGCGGAATTACTTCATTTAAAATTGAAGGCAGAGTAAAAAGTGAATTTTATGTTGCTACAATTACTGCTGCATACAGACGTGCAATAGATGATTATCTTTCAGGAAAGCCCTTTAATCCTCAGCTTATTGAAGAGGTTTGCTCTGTCAGCCACCGAGAATACTGCAAAGGCTTTTATTTTGGAAACAGTATTCAAAATCAAGTCTATGCAAGCTCAAGCTATATAAGAGAATGTGATTTAATTGCATTAGTAGAAAAATATGAGCCCGAAAATAATACGGTTCTTTGTTATCACAGAAATCGTTTTAAAGTAGGGGAGGAGCTTGAAATTCTTGAACCCGGCGGAGAGGTAACTAAGTTTATTCTTGAAAAAATGACAGATAAATATGGCAATATCCTTGAAGAAGCGCTTCATCCTGAAATGGAGCTTCACGTTCAGACTCCTAAGCCTATATTACCTCATTCAATTATCAGAAGAAGAAAATAGCGCAAAAAAAAGCATTTGTGAAACCGATAGGTAACACAAATGCTTTTTTGTATGTAAAATTAAACGTTAAATCTGAAAAGAACAATATCTCCGTCTTTGAAAACGTATTCTTTTCCTTCTGAGCGTACAAGGCCTTTTTCTTTTGCAGCAGTCATTGAACCGCAAGCGATAAGGTCGTCATAAGAAATAACCTCAGCTCTGATAAAGCCTCTTTCAAAATCGGAGTGTATTTTTCCTGCAGCCTGAGGAGCTTTTGTTCCTTTGGTAATTGTCCAGGCTCTGACCTCGGGAGCACCTGCTGTAAGATAACTGATAAGTCCGAGTAATGAATAGCTTTTTTGCACAAGACGGTCAAGTCCCGATTGCTCAATTCCAAGCTCTTCAAGAAACATCTGCTTCTCTTCGTCATCCATGCCCGAAAGCTCTTCTTCGATTTTAGCGCATATGGGAAGAACTTCAGCGTTTTCGATTTCGGCACGTTTACATACCTCTTTGAAATAAGGGTTGCTGTCTATACCGTTAACGAAATCGTCCTCGCTCATATTTGCTGCATATATTACAGGCTTGTTTGTCAAAAGAGATACCTGAGCAAGAAGAGCAGCCTCTTCGGGAGTTGTCTCAACACTTCTTGCAGGCAGTTCCTGTTCAAGAGCTTTCTTGACACGTACAAGTAAATCAAGCTCAGCTTGATATTTCTTATCACCCTTTAATGCTTTTGTAACTCTGTCAATACGGCGTTCAATCATTTCGATATCGGCAAAAATAAGCTCTAAATTTATAGTGTCCATATCACGTATAGGAGAAATGCTTCCGTCAACGTGAACTATATTAGAGTCATCAAAGCATCTTACAACGTGAACAATAGCATCAACCTCTCTTATGTGAGAGAGAAATTTATTTCCTAAGCCTTCGCCTCGGGAAGCACCTTTAACAAGACCTGCAATATCAACAAATTCAATAATTGCGTGAGTTGTTTTAGCGGGATTATACATCTCTGTAAGAACGTCTAATCTTTTATCGGGAACAGCAACTATGCCAACGTTTGGCTCAATGGTACAAAAAGGGTAGTTAGCACTTTCTGCTCCTGCATTAGTTATTGCATTAAATAATGTACTTTTACCTACATTAGGTAAACCGACAATACCAAGTTTCATAATTTATTTGCTCCTGTTTTTTTTAAAATTTTAAAATAAAAAATCCCCACACAGCCGTGTAAGTAACAAATCCGAAACCTGCTCTCACAGGTGGGTTATCTCTCCACAAACTCGCGCTCCCTTCGTCCAACCTATCCAAAATGATAGGCCGGGAGGTCTGCAAACCCTTTGCAGAAGTCGAAGTCCCTTTAATTCGTCAATGGTTTTGAATTGCGTTACAAATCACGTACATAGCAGGGAAAAGGTTTAATTTAGTTCATCTTCTTCGTTATAGTATTCCTCACTGCGACGGATAAATTCCTGCGCGATAATATCTAAGGTTTCCTCGTCGTCAACGCTTTCAAAATATTGGTCTCCGTTTTCTTCTTCAACAACACGAAGCACAACAAAGTTTCCGTCTTCTTCGCTTTCCGGTTCTTCAACGGGCATAAGCGCTGCATAAACTGCATCGTCAAGCTCTAACATATCAACGACTTCCATTTGATATTCATTACCGTCGTCATCGCTGAAAAAGATTATATCATTTCCGAATTCTTCACTCATTTTAAATTCTCCTTACATTTTTGGACTTATAAGTCCGTATTTTCCGTCTTTTCTTTTATAAACCACGTTTACAAGAGAGTTTTCGGAATTTAAAAAAACAAAAAAATGATGACCTATCATATTCATTTGCAAAATAGCTTCTTCGGGATCCATAGGCTTTATATCAAAATTTTTGGTTTTAATTATTTCAAAAGTATCCTCTTCGTAGGGAACATCGGGAAATTCATCAGCTGAGATATTTAAATTGCTTTTGAATTTTCTTTCAAGCTTCTTTTTGCTTTTTATTATTTGTCTGAAAAGAGTATCTATACAAAGGTCAACAGAGGATAATAAAGTTTTATCTGTCTGCTCTGTACGAAAATCAATTCCGTTGCAAAAAATGTTGATTTCCGTTACATAAAAATCATATTTATTTTTAATTGATTTAACCGTTGTAACACATTCGTTTTCGAAAAACTTTTCAAACTTAAGTAATTTGTTTTCAATTTTTTGCTTTTCACTATCTGAAACAGAAAAGCTTTTTTCTATATAAATAAATTTCATATTTACACCCCATATATAATATCGGCGCCACATAAAAACATCTATTCAATATATTAACATTATACCATATAAGAAATATTTTGCAACTGTTTTTTTAACTTTACAAAGTCGTTTAAAAGTGGTATAATATTGAATAATATGGGTAATTGTATTTTTTGTAGAGGATTGGATAAAAACAATGTCTGATTTTAGCTTTAATTTTATACAAGAGCAGCAAGAATTTATAATGAAATTAGGACAATATTGTGTCAATAAAAAAGCTTATGTGGAAACATACGGTTGTCAGCAAAACGTAAGTGATAGCGAGAAGCTTAAAGGTATATTGATAAAAATAGGATATGAGATTGTCTTTAAGGCTTCTGAGGCTGACCTTGTTATTTTTAACACCTGTGCTATAAGGGATAGTGCAGAGCAAAAGGTATTGGGAAATATAGGAGCTTTAAAGCTTCAAAAGAGAAGAAATCCTGATATGCTTATAGGTATATGCGGATGTATGCCTGAGCAAGAGCACGTAAGAGAATATATTTTGAAAAAATGTAAGCATATAGATTTTGTCTTCGGCACTCATACTATGACAAATCTTCCCCAGATTTTATATAAGGTTATTTCCGAAAATCAGAGAGTTTTTGACCTTACAAGTGTTCAAAATAAAATTGCTGAGGAAGTTCCCGTGCTTCGCGAAAGTAAAATTAAAGCATATGTAACAGTCATGTACGGCTGTAATAATTTTTGCAGCTATTGCATAGTTCCGTATACCAGGGGAAGAGAGAGAAGCCGAAACCCCGAGGAGATTATAAAAGAAATAACGTTTCTTGTTAAAGACGGTTGCAAGGATATAACTCTCTTAGGACAAAATGTTAACTCTTACGGAAAAGGCCTTGATACAGAGATTACATTTGCAAAGCTTTTGAGAATGATAAATGAAATAGATGGGGATTTTAAAATCAGGTTTATGACAAGTCACCCGAAGGATTTAACCTTTGAACTTATTGATGCCGTAGCAGAGTGTTCTAAGGTTTCCAAGCATATTCATTTACCTGTTCAATCGGGCTCTGATAGAATTTTAAAGCTTATGAACAGAGTTTACGACACTGAGAGATATTTGTCTATAATTGATTATGTCCGTCAAAAAATAGAAAATCCTGTTTTTACAAGTGATATTATTGTCGGGTTCCCTGGTGAAACAGAAGAGGATTTTCAAGATACTCTTGAGCTTATAAAAAAAGTAAGGTATGATACTTTGTTTACTTTTTTGTATTCAAGAAGAAAAGGTACTCCTGCCGATAAAATGGAGGAGCAAATCCCCGATGATGTTAAACACGACAGATTTAACAGGCTTCTTGAGGTTCAAAATAAAATTTCCAGGGAAATAAATGAGGAATATTTCGGAAAAACAGTAAGAGTATTATGTGAAGGCGAAAGTAAAAACGACAGTACAGTTCTTTGCGGAAGAACAGATGCTAATAAGTTGGTTAATTTCAAAGCCGATAAAAGTCTTATCGGAAGCTATGTAGAAGTTAAAATTACCAAGGTTAATACTTGGTCATTAATAGGAGAAATTATTTAAAATAAGGAGAAAAGAAAATGAGTATTATTACAGACAAAGCAAACGAATTGGGAGAGCTTATAAAAGCTGATGAAAGATTTATAAAATACGAAGAATTAAAACAAAAGCAATCAGCAGATGAAGCACTTCAGGAAAAAATAAGCAATTTTAATTTAAAAAGAATATCACTAAGCAACGAAATGCAAAAGGATGACAGAGACGATGAAAAAGTAAAGCAAATAGAAACACAAATGCAAGAGCTTTACAATGAAATTATGGCGTCTGAAACAATGGCTGAATTTACAAAAGCTTCTAAAGAATTTGAAGATTTAATAAATTCCGTATACACAATTTTAAATTATCATATTACAGGTGAACAGCCCGGCTCCTGCAGCGGTTCATGCAGCACTTGCGGCGGCTGTCATTAAAAGATTTTTCAAAATTAACGTACAGAGGTGTTTTTTGTGAAAGAGTTTACTCCTATGATGAGGCAATATTTAGAAATCAAAGAACAGTATAAAGATACCGTGCTTTTTTATCGCTTAGGTGACTTTTATGAAATGTTTTTTGACGATGCTAAGCTTGCTTCTAAAGAGTTGGAGCTGACTTTGACAGGCAGAGATTGCGGTCAAGAAGAAAGAGCTCCTATGTGCGGAGTGCCTTTTCACAGTAGCGACGGATATATTGCCCGTCTTGTAAATAAAGGCTATAAAGTGGCAATATGCGAACAAACTGAGGACCCCTCTCAAGCAAAGGGTCTTGTTAAACGTGAGGTTGTTAAGATAGTAACACCCGGTACTCTCACTGATACAGAAGCTTTAGATGAGAAGAAAAATAATTATATATGTGCTTTGATTTCAAGAGCTGACGGGACAGGAATTACTTTTGCAGATGTATCTACAGGCGAGCTTTTTGCCACTCAAATAACAGAAAAACGTTACGATAAAATTATAAATGAGCTGGGTAAATTTACGCCCAGTGAGGTTGTTATTACTTCTCAGACTCAGAAGATAAAAGAGATAAATGCCTTTCTATCAAAACGCTTAGAATGTATGCAAACTATTTCTCAGGAAATAGGGGACAGTGAAGCGTCAAATATTGTTCGTTCTCATTTCCAAGATAAATGTAAAGATATTGATTTCGAAAAATGGAGTCCTGCGATTTATTCTGTAGCTGTGCTTTTGAATTATCTTAATAATACACAAAAAACAGAGCTATCTCATATAAACGAGCTTAAGCTTTACGAACAAGCGCAGACAATGGATATTGATTTATCCACAAGAAGAAATCTTGAACTTACCGAAACTATGCGTAATAAAGAGAAAAAAGGCTCTCTTTTATGGGTTCTTGACAGAACCAAAACAGCTATGGGAAGCCGTTTGATGAAAAAATATATTGAACAGCCTCTTATAAATATTGTTACTATAAATAACAGACTTAATGCAGTCAGCGAGCTTAACGATAATCATATTACAAGGCAAGAGATTTCAGAGCTCCTTAACAGTACTTATGATATAGAGCGTCTTATGTCAAGAATAGCTTTGGGAAGCGCAAATGCAAAGGACCTTTTGTCCTTATATCAAACTATATCTCTTTTCCCCGATATCAGAAAAATGATATCAGGCTTTACTACGGCGCTTATCAACGAAATTTACAATGACATTGATAATCTTGACGATATTTCACAGCTTATAGGCTCTGCTATTGTCAAAGAACCTCCTTTCTCAATAAGAGAGGGAGGAATGATTAAAAGGGGATATAACAGCGAGTTAGACGAACTTATTGATATAGTTAATAATGTTTCTGACGTAATAAAAAGAACAGAAAATAGGGAAAAAGAAAGAACAGGCATTAAAAATCTCAAAATTAGCTATAACAGAGTTTTTGGCTATTATATAGAGGTTACAAATTCGTATAAAGAGCTTGTTCCCGAAGAATATATCAGAAAACAAACTCTTGCAAATTGCGAAAGATATATAACTCAGGAGCTCAAAGAACTTGAGGATAAAATCCTTTCTGCGAAGGAGCGTATTTATACTCTTGAATATGAGCTGTTTATTGATTTAAGAAACAAGATAGCTTCGCAGATAAGAAGAATACAGAGAGCTGCATACGGTATAGCAAAGCTTGATGTTATGTGTTCTTTCTCGGAAACAGCTCAAAAAAATAACTATGTACGTCCTGAAATGGACTGTGAAAATATAATAAATATCAAAGATGGCAGGCATCCTGTTGTCGAAAAAATGTTGGGCGGCTCAATGTTTGTCGCAAATGATATTTATTTGGATAATAAGGACGAAAATCTACATATAATTACAGGACCTAATATGGCAGGTAAATCTACCTTTATGCGTCAGGTGGCAATAATAACTGTTATGGCGCAAATAGGTTCTTTCGTGCCTGCAAGCTATGCAAGAATAGGAATAGTAGATAAAATATTTACAAGAGTAGGAGCTTCGGACGATTTGGCGGCAGGTCAGTCAACCTTTATGGTAGAAATGAGCGAGGTTGCCTATATTCTTAAAAACGCAACTAAAAAAAGTCTTTTGATTTTTGACGAGATAGGAAGAGGTACAAGCACATTTGACGGAATGAGTATAGCAAGAGCTGTGCTTGAGTATGTGGCAGATAAGAAAAAAATAGGCGCTAAAACTCTTTTTGCTACTCATTATCACGAGCTTACCGATTTGGAAGGAAAGCTTGAAGGGGTTAAAAACTATAACGTAGTTGTAAAGAAAAAAGGCGACGATATAACCTTTTTGAGAAAAATAGTCAGAGGCGGAACAGATGATAGCTACGGTATAGAGGTTGCAAAAATTGCAGGAATACCTAATGCTGTTATTGAAAGAGCAAAGGAAATATTAAAAAGCATTGAAAGTGAACAGGAAATTCCCGAAAAGAAAAAATCTACTGCTGTTCATATTGAAGAGGATGACGATATGCAAATTTCCTTTGAAAGCACTATAAATGACACTATAATTCAAAAGCTTAAAGATACCGATGTAAATGTATTATCACCCATAGAAGCTCTTAATTTGCTTTACGAAATCAAAAAAGAGATTATTTAAAATAAAAAAGGAGGATATTTCAATGAAAATTAAAGTTTTAGATAAAAAAACAGCGGAGCTTATTGCTGCCGGTGAGGTCGTTGAAAACCCCTCCTGTGTGGTTAAAGAGCTTATAGAAAATTCTGTAGACTCCGGCGCTACCAAAATTACCGTCGAAATAAAAAACGGCGGTAAAGAATACATACGTATAACAGATAACGGATGCGGAATGTCAAAGGAAGATGCTGAAACTGCTTTTGTAAGACACGCTACAAGCAAAATTTCTACTGCCGATGATTTATTTAATATAAATACTTTAGGCTTCAGAGGCGAAGCGTTAGCAAGTATATGCGCAGTTTCTAAAACTCAGCTTATTACAAAAGAAGAAAGCTCTCAAACAGGTACTGATATACTTGTTGAAGGAAATGAGCTGATATATAAAAAAGAGTGTGGCTGTGCAAATGGAACAACAGTTGTTGTAAGGGAGCTTTTTTATAACACTCCTGCAAGACTTGCCTTTTTGAAGAAGGACAGCACCGAGGCTGCACTTATTTCAACAGTTGTTCAAAATGCAGCTATTTCAAATCCTCAAATTGCCTTTACGTTTATAAAGGATGGAGCAGAAGCTCTCTATACCGCCGGAGACGGCAAGCTTATGAGCGTAATTTACAGCCTTTTTGGAAAATTTTTTGCTTCATCTATGCTTGAGGTTGAATTTACTTCCGGTTCAACAGAGGTATCGGGATATATTTCAAAGCCTGTTTATTCAAAGGCTAACAGAAATATGCAGTTGTTTTTTGTTAATTCAAGAAGCATAAAAAGTAAGCTTTTTTCTGCCGCATTAGAGGATGGTTACAGAGGAAGCGTTATGGGAGGAAAATTTCCCGCTTGCGTTTTAAATGTAAAAATTAACCCTAAAGACGTAGATGTCAACGTTCATCCTCAAAAGGCACAGGTTAAGTTTTCTGACGAGCCTTTGATGTTCAATATTATCTGTGATGCAGTAAAAAGTACACTTGATAAAGATAGCGGCAGGGTTGAAATGACTATAGACAGCCCTAAAGAAGCTAAAAATGATTTTATTGAGGATTTCTTTTTTAAAACTCCAAGCACTCCTCAGGAAAATAAAGCTCAAACAGTTATTCCTAAAGTTGAAATAAATGCTCAAGAGTATGTAAAGCCAAACACTTTACACTCTGACGGGATAGGTGTAATTGGTAATGATTTGGGAATTGCCTGGAATGTTCTCAAAAAAGAGGATATAAAAGAAATTCGTGAAAAAGAGAGCTTTGAAAAGCCTGTTGTAAGTGCTCCGATTGTAAAGGAAGAGCCTTTAATTGAGATAAATAAGCAGACTCAGCTTGAGCTTGAACAGAAAGAAAAAGAGTTTTCAGACCCTTATATTGTAACAGGAGAATTATTTTCAACATATATAATAGCTCAGAACTCTGAAAAGGCGCTTATAATTGATAAGCATGCGGCGCATGAGCGTATAATTTTTGAACAGCTAAAGAGTCGTGAAGACGGTTTTGAAAGTCAAGTTCTTTTAGAGCCCATTACTTTGAATTTATCGAAAACAGAATCGGAAGCATTATTGTCTAATAAAGAAAAGCTCCAAAGCTTAGGCTTTTATATAGATGAATTTGGCTTTGGTACAGTAATAGTAAGAGAAGTACCGGAGCTTATGGAATATTCTGATATTGAGTCAGCAATAAGCGAAATTGCTCAGAAGCTTGTAAGAGGTGCGACAAATCTTGCAGATTTAAAAGTCAGAGACGATATTCTTCATTCTGTGGCGTGCAAAGCCGCAATCAAAGCAGGATACTATACCTCTGAAAAAGAAAAGCAGGAGCTTGTAAATAAAGTACTTGAATATGAAAATGTAAAATACTGTCCTCACGGCAGACCTATTGCGGTTGAGCTTACTAAAACAAAGCTTGAAAAAATGTTTAAAAGATAATGGTTATAGTTAGTCGAAACATATGTGTTTCGACACAAAATCTTTGATTTTGAAACAAATTTTCAAAGAAAATTTGCCAATAACCATTGCAATGAGTGTCGTGTGCAATTGAATAGTATGAAAATTCAATTGCACAAAGCCGAGAAATCGGCTTATTGAAACGCTTTTAAGCGTTTCGACAAACAACAATCATTATAACGGAGTATAAAGTGAAACAAAAAATTATTGTAATTGTCGGTCCGACAGCTACGGGGAAAACAAAGCTTTCTATAGAGCTTTGCAAATATTTTAACGGCGAGGTTGTTTCCGGTGACTCAATGCAGATATATAAGCATATGACTATCGGGACTGCTAAACCCTCGAAAGAAGAGATGCAGGGGATAAAGCATCATCTTATTGATATTGTTGAGCCGTGGGATTGCTTTGACGTTGCTAAGTTTAAGGAACACGCTCAAAAAGCCGTGAAAGAAATATCAGTATCAGGAAAATTACCTTTTCTTGTGGGCGGTACAGGTCTTTATATCAACTCTTTTATTGATAATGTGAATTTAGGAAGCTATAAAGCAGATTATGAGTACAGAGCATTTCTTGAAGAAAGAGCAAAAAATGAAGGCGGAGCAGTATTACTTGAAGAACTGAGAGAGGTTGACCCTGTAGTAGCATCAAGACTTCACGAGAACGATGTTAAAAGAATTATCAGAGGGTTAGAAATTTATAAAGTAACAGGAGTTTCTCAGAGCGAGCATAATGAAAAATCAAGGCTTGAAGAAAGCCCTTACGAACCTCTTATTATAGGTCTTAATTATGCAGACAGACAAAAGCTTTATGAACGTATAAATTTACGTGTTGATATAATGCTTGAAAATGGACTTTTGCAGGAAGTAAAAGAACTTTTTGAAATGGATTTACCGGAAAAATCTACTGCAATACAGGCAATAGGCTATAAAGAGCTTAGAGATTATCTTGAAAACGGTATCGGACTTGAAGAAGCGGTCGACAAAATAAAACAGGAAAGCAGAAGATATGCCAAGCGTCAGCTTACCTGGTTTAAGAAGGATACACGCATAAATTGGATTAATATTGATGAATTTAAGGATTTTGACCAAATTTTTTCGCATTGTAAAAATATGGTGGAAAGTTTCATCAATATATGATAAAATATAAGCAAACGAAGGTTTCAATTCGGAAGTGAAAGAAAATGAATAAAAAAACAGCAAAACTTTATATAGGTCTTGCAATTTTAATTGTTGCTTTCTATTTTATATATCAAAGCTTTATTTTGTTTTCCAGCCCTATAAAGACTGAAAAGCTTAAGAGCTTTACAGCGTATGACAGCTATGAAACCCAAGGAATAGCCTTCAGAACTGAAGAAATTATACGTTCGTCGGTAAGCGGTACTCCTCAATATAGCTTGAGTGACGGGGAGAGAGTTAAGAAAAGCTCAACAATCGCAACCGTTTATTCAAAAACAGGTACAGCTGAGCAAAGAGCTCAGATTCGTGATATTGAAAATAAAATCGCCCTTTTTGAAAGCGGTAAAAACGATACTGACCTTTATCTTTCAGATGCAACAGGTCTTGAAATTTCTATTGATAATGCAGTTAATTCAATTAACGAAATGAAGCTTTCGGGAGATATGGCTGAGTATCAGAATAAGGTAAACGAATTACAGCTGTTGCTTATAAAAAAGCAGCTTGTTTTAGGTGAAATTGAAGATATAGACACTTATATCAATGATTTAAAAAATCAGCTAAAGGGATTGCAAAGCGCTTCCGATATTAAATCGGGAACAGTTAAGGCTGAAAAATCAGGTTTTTTCTCTTCACATTTTGACGGTTATGAAAATCTTATAAATCCTGCTCAAATGTTAGAAAACGGATACGAAGCCTTTTTAACAGTATCAGCGTTGGAAAAAGGCTCCGATAAGCCTGAAAATTATATCGGAAAAATTGCAACTGAATTTTATTGGTATTATGCTACGACGCTTCCGACGTCTGAATTTAAAAGCTATAATGTAGATGATACTTTAAATCTCAGAATAAAATCAGCAAGCAGCGATATCATTCCTGCTGTTGTTGTCCATACAGAGCAAGTTGACAGTGAGAACATATATATTATTTTTAAGTGTGAATACTATGATTCTTCTTTTGTCAATCTTCGTTTTGAAAAGGTTGACGTTATAACAAATACTTATAGCGGATACAGAGTTAACAGAGATGCTGTAAGAATGGTTGAAGATGTTACGGGAGTATATGTTCAGGCGGGCTCTCAAATTCAGTTCAAAGAGGTCAAGGTGCTTTTCTCAAAAGACGACTATATGATAATAGCTTCTTCTCAGGAAGGAACAAAACGTGCTTTACAGCCAAATGAATATATAGTTGTTGAAGGAAAAGAGCTTTTTGACGGAAAAATTATTTCATAGGATAAAATGGTAATGAATATGGAAATTCAAAATGCTTTGATTATAAAAGAAAAAGTTGCTCAAGCTGCAAAAAGTGTAGGAAAGAATCCCGAGGATATTACAATTATTGCCGTTACAAAAACCGTTGATGCCCATCGTATATTAAAGGTGAAAGAAGCAGGAATTGATATAATCGGTGAAAATAAAGCGCAGGAGCTTAATGAAAAATACGAAATTTTAAAAGATAAATTTACCTGTCATTTTATCGGGCATCTTCAAACAAATAAGGTAAAGCAGATTGTTGACAAGGTTAGTATGATTCAATCTGTAGACAGCTTTAAGCTTTGCGAAGAAATAAATAAACAATGTATTAAAATAAATAAAACAATGGATATTCTCGTTGAAGTAAATATCGGAAATGAGATTAACAAATCAGGAATTGGATTTGAAGAGGTAGAAGAATTTTTAAAAAAATCAGCCGAATTTTCAAATTTGAAAGTGCGCGGCTTAATGGCAATTCCGCCGGTTTGTGAAAATAAAGAAAAAACAGTGGAATATTTTAAGAAAATGCATAAGAAATTTATTGACATAAAGGCAAAAAACATAGATAATATAAGTATGGACTTTTTATCTATGGGAATGTCAAACGATTTTGAAGAAGCAATTTTATGCGGTTCAAATATGGTGAGAGTCGGAAGCCTTATGTTTGGAAAAAGAGAATATAAAAATTAAAATAAATAATACATAAAAAAGGAGATTTAAAAATGGGCGTATTTGATACTTTTAAGGACAAATTTGGTCTTATCGAGGAGGACGAAGAGAACATAGTAGAGCAAGAAAAAGAAACCGAAGTTTCTCCTAAGAAACGTGATTCCGAAGGAAAATCTTCAGGCTCAAAGCTTTCTTTTGTTATTTGTAAGCCTGAAAAGTTTGATGAAAGCCTTTCTATCGGAAACCATCTTCTTGATAAAAAAGTAGTTGTTTTAAATCTTGAAAGCACAACAAAGGAAAGCTCTCGCAGAATTATTGACTTTTTGGCGGGCGTTTCTTTTGCACTCAGAGGACAGGTTAAGAAGGTTTCCGTTGCAACATATATAATTGTTCCCAGTAATTCAGATATCAGCGGAGAACAATTGGAAGAGCTTGAAAGCGGAAGTATGTTTTTATAATTTTTAATAGGAAAACAGCATTCGGGAGTATTATGAAATGGACTTTGTTATAGTAGCATTAAGCTGGTTTTTTTCTTTTTTAGACGTGCTATTGTGGGCATATATAATTTTATCATATGTCTGTATTTTCGCAGGCAGACCGTTAAAAGTATATTTGTTTGTTCAAACCTTGCTTGACCCGTTAATCAGACCTATACGTACGTTGCTTAACAAATCGGAATTTTTAAGAAATTTCCCAATTGATTTTTCCGTAATTGTTTTGTTTCTTTTGCTTGATGCAATAAGACGTATATTGGGAGTTCCTCTGTTTAGTCTGTTTTAATGCTTGAGTTTGTAAAATGAAAGGCAATTTTTATGAGAAGAGAAGAAATTTTACGGACTGTGGCAGACAGTGAAGATAAAATTTTTGCTGCGCATATACTTGACTTGATTAAGGATAGCGAAAGAAAGCATTGCTTGAAATATACGTCTTTTTTAGATTTAAGACAAAGAAAGCTTTGTGAAGATATTTTTAATAAGGCGCTTTTCAAAGAATATAATTTTTACAGTATTGCACAGGATTGCGATAGGGTAATGGCGATTATAGGAAGCACTTACTGTGACTGTGAAAAGCTGCCTATAAAAATTATCAGCATTTCATCTTCTCAGCTTTCTAGACTTTCTCACCGTGATTTTTTAGGAACACTTATGTCATTGGGGATAAAAAGAGAAGCTATAGGGGATATAATAATTACCCCTAAAGCTTGCTTTATTGCTGTCATAAACGAAGTTTCCGATTTCATAATTCAAAATGTTTTTAAAGTGGGCGGAGTTGGAGTAAATTTAGAAATAGTCGGATTTGAGGCTTTGCCTAAGCTTGAAAAAGCCTTTGAAGAAAAAACAGGCTTTGCAAGCGCTATGAGAATTGACTGTGTAACAGGCTGTTTGCTTGAAACCTCACGCACTAAGGCGCAGGAAGCTGTATTAAAAGGTCTTGTATTGATGGATGGAAAAGAAGTTTTAAAAACAGATACTCCGGTTAAATGCGGTGCTGTTATAACCATAAGAAAAAAAGGAAAGTTTATTATTGATGAATATCAGCCTACCAAAAAGGAAAGGTTGAAAATAAATTATAGAAAATATATTTAAGAGATAGAGGGATAAAAATGTATAAGCCGGCAGATATTGATAACGTAACATTTAAAGGTTCGTTTATGGGAGGCTATAATCAGGAGCAAGTAGATAATTTTTTACTTAGCCTTTCAAAAGACTATGAGAAGCTTTATAATGAAAACGAAGATTTGAAGAAAAAATTAACTATTTTGGCGCAAAAAGTCGAAGAATATCGCACTCAGGAAACAAATATCAAAAATGCTGTTTTATATTCTCAAAGAATTCGTGATGAAGCAACTGTTGAAGCAGAAGCTAAGTCAAAGGAGATAATCGAAGCAGCGGAAAAGGTTTCTAAGGACCTTATTGACGATGTGGAAGAAAAGGCAGCAAAGCAAAGAGAAGAGGAAGAGAAAAGACTTGCTGACTTTAAAGCACAAAACGAAAAAGAGATAGAAAAAGAGAAAAAAGCTCTTGATCAGATAAAAAAAGAAGTAAGCGATTTTAAACTTAAGCTTCAGGAGCTATACAAAGAGCATTTAAAGACAATTCTTTCCTTACCTACTTATGAAGAGCCCAAAGAGGAAGAGAAAATTTTTGATGAGAAGCCCGAAGAAAGTAAAGGAGTTATTCTTGAGCCGATAGAAAATGAGCAAGTGGCTGAAGAGACTGAAGAGGTAGAAGACAACAGTAATGAAAATGAAGAAGCAGAGCAGGAAGAAGCTGTTGAAGAAAAAACTACCGAAGCATATATAGATAAAGAAAAAGTTCGTAGAGCATTGGATTTACAAGATACAATTGAAACAGAACAGGTTAAAATTGATTTTAATATAAAAGACTAATATATACGATAGAAAAGGAAGTAAAAGCTATGTCGCAGGATTATAACCAAACATTAAATTTACCGAAAACCGATTTTTCAATGAGAGCAGCATTACCTACAAGAGAACCCGAAATGCTCAAAGAATTTGAGGAAAAGAAAATATACGAAGGTTTAATGGAAAAGAATGAGGGTAAACCCTTGTTTGTTTTACATGACGGCCCTCCCTATGCAAACGGAGATATCCATTTGGGAACAGCACTTAATAAAGCTCTTAAGGATATTATTGTGCGCTATAAGAATATGACAGGGTATAAAGCGCCTTTTGTTCCCGGTTGGGATACTCACGGACTTCCCACTGAGCTTAAAGCAAGAAAAAAAGCAGGTGTAGAAAACTCAAGCGCCATTGAGCCGGTTGAGTTAAGAAAGCTATGCCGTGAATTTACTTTGGATTATTTAGATGACCAGAGAAAGCAGTTTAAGCGTTTGGGAGTTATAGGTGAATGGGATAATCCGTATATCACTTTGCTTCCCGAATTTGAAGCAAAGCAAATAGAGATATTCTGCGAAATGGCTACAAAGGGATATATATATAAGGGTAAAAAGCCTGTTTATTGGTGTCCTGACTGTCAGACAGCGCTTGCTGATGCTGAAATCGAATATGCTGACGATAAATGTCATTCCATATATGTAAAATTCAGAGTTACAGACGATAAGGGTCTTTTAAGCAAATTAGGCGCTGAGCTTGATAAGACATATTTTGTTATCTGGACAACAACTACCTGGACCTTACCCGGAAACGTTGCAATTTGTGTTGGCCCTGATTTTGAATATTCCGTTATTAAATCACAGGGCGAATATTTTGTAATGGCAACAGAGCTTTATGAAAAAGCTTTTGCGGCTAAAGGTGTAAGTGAATATGAGGTAATAGGAACAATCAAAGGAAGCGAGCTTGAGTATATGAAAACTCAGCATCCCTTCCTTGAGCGTCAATCTCTTGTAATAGTGGGAGACCACGTAACATTGGAAAGCGGTACAGGCTGCGTGCATACAGCTCCCGGACATGGTGTAGAGGACTATGATGTATGCAGAAATTATAAAGAGCTTGAAATAATAGTTCCTGTTGACAGCCAAGGCAAGCTGAATGAGCTTGCAGGACAGTTCAGCGGTCTTGATATAAACGTTGCTAATAAAGAGATAGCACAGCATTTGGAAGAGACAGGTGCTTTGTTTGCGCTTGAACAAATAGTGCATCAGTATCCGCACTGCTGGAGATGTAAAAATCCTATAATCTTCAGAGCTACAGAACAGTGGTTCTGCTCAGTTGAAAGTATTAAAGATAAGGCTATTGAAGCAATTAAAAAGGTAGAGTGGATTCCCGAATGGGGCGAGGACAGAATTACTTCAATGGTTAGAGACAGACAGGACTGGTGTATCTCCCGTCAAAGAAGATGGGGCGTTCCTATCCCGATTTTCTATTGTGAAAAATGCGGTAAAGAGCTGATGACCAGAGAAAGCATTATGTCTGTAGCTAAGCTGTTCAGAGAAAAAGGCTCTGATGCTTGGTACACAACTGCTGCAAAGGATATTCTTCCTGAGGGAACAGTATGCGAGTGCGGTTGCGGAGAATTCAAAAAAGAAAACGATATTATGGACGTATGGTTTGATTCAGGTGTTACTCATGCAGCCGTATGTGAGGAGAGAGAAAATCTTAAATGGCCTGCAGATATGTATCTTGAAGGAGCAGACCAATATAGAGGTTGGTTCCAGTCTTCTCTTTTGACCTCTGTTGCTTGGAGAGGAGAAGCTCCCTATAAGTCAGTTGTTACTCACGGCTGGGTTGTTGACGGAGAGGGCAAAAAGATGTCTAAATCTTTGGGCAACGGAATATTGCCTCAGGAGATTTTTGACGGTTACGGAGCTGATATATTAAGACTTTGGGTTGCTTCAAGTGATTATCATGCGGATATCCGTATTTCTCCCGATATTTTAAAACAGCTTTCAGAAGCTTACAGAAAGATAAGAAATACAGCAAGATATATCTTGGGCAATCTAAGTGATTTCAATCCCGATACTGATATGGTATCAGAGGATAAATTGCTTTCAATTGATAAATTTGCATTGAGTAAGCTTTCTGCTTTGCTTGAAAAAACAAGAAAAGCATATGAAGCTTATGAATTCCATCAAGTATTCCATTCTATTCATAATTTCTGTGTTGTTGATATGTCTAACTTCTATCTCGACGTTCTTAAGGACAGACTTTACTGTGAAAAAACAGACGGATATTTAAGAAGAGCAGCACAAACAACAATGTTTATAATTCTCGATACAATGGAGCGCTTAATTGCACCTGTGCTTGCATTTACAAGTGAGGAAATCTGGAACTGTATGCCTCACAGAAGTTCCGACAATGATTATAGCGTTCTTTACAATGATATTCCTGAGAAGCTTGAAATTAAAGCTGATGCAGATGCTGTTTCAATGTGGGATAAAATTCACGAAATAAGAGATGATGTATCAAAGGCTCTTGAAAATGCAAGAAATGCAAAGGTTATAGGAAAATCTCTTGAAGCTAAAGTTGTTCTTTATGCTAAAGACGAGCTTTATGACTTTATAAAGAGCGTTGAGAAAGAGCTTGCAACAGCGTTTATAGTTTCTGAAATCGAAGTAATAAACGGAGCAGAGGGTGAATATAAAGGAGAGCTTGAAAATCTTTCCGTATCTGTTTTGAAGGCAAACGGCGAAAAATGTGAGCGTTGCTGGATATTCTCAGATACAGTAGGAAAGAATGAAAAGCATCCTACACTTTGCAAACGTTGCGCTGAGGTTGTTGACTAATTGTCAAAAAATAAAAATGAGTTGATGAACACTTGAATATAAAAAAGTATTTTAATTTTCAGATGTTGTTAACGGTAGCTGTGGTTATTTTGTCTGTTGTTGCAGACCAAATAACCAAGCTTATTGCTGTAAAATTGCTTGCACCTGATAAGGATATAACGGTGATAAATAATGTTTTGAATTTTACTTACACCGAAAACAAGGGTGCAGCCTTTGGAATGCTTGACAATCAGCGCTGGATATTTATTGTGGCAACAGTAGTATTTATAGCTTTTTTGGTTTTCGCTTTAATTAAAGGAATGATTAAAGGCAAGTTTGGTACAATTTGTGTTGCACTGATAATAGGCGGCGGCATCGGAAATCTTATAGACAGAGTTCTTTTAGGTTATGTCGTTGATTTTATAAACTTTAAACTTATCTATTTTATATGTCCGGCTATTTTCAATGTTGCTGATATGTGCGTTGTAATAGGGGCAATATTAGGTGTAATTTGGCTGTTGTTTTTGGACGGTGATTTTGGAAATGGAAAATCTGAAAATAAAGGTGACGAACAGCCCGAAAGTAAGGCTTGATAAATATCTTTCAGATGTTACCGAAGGGTTTTCACGTTCACAAATTACAAAGCTTATAGAAGAAGGCAATATACTTATTAACGGCAAACTTGCAGATAAAAAGCTTATAGTTTCTGAAAATGATGAAATAGAAATTTTCTTTGAGCCTCCCAAAGAGTTGGAAGCTGTCCCTCAAAATATTCCTTTGGATATAGTTTATGAGGATAAAGACTTGCTTATTGTAAATAAGGCACGTGGAATGGTTGTTCATCCTGCGGCAGGCAATTATGAAGGAACGCTTGTAAATGCTCTTTTGTATCATTGTAAAGACAGTCTTTCAGGTATAAACGGAGTGATTAGACCGGGAATAGTACATAGAATTGATAAAAATACTAGCGGTCTATTGATGGTTGCTAAAAATGATGCGGCGCATATAGGATTATCACAGCAAATAAAAGAGCATAGCTTTAAAAGAGAATATGCCGCTATTATTCACGGATGTCCGAAAACCGACAGCGGTACAATAAATGCTCCTATAGGCAGACACCGTACCGACAGGAAAAAGATGACTGTAACAATGGTAAATTCAAAAAGGGCAGTGACTCATTTTTCTGTTATTGAAAAATTTGATAAATATACATATGTAAAATGCGTGCTTGAAACAGGCCGTACTCATCAGATAAGAGTACATATGTCGTCTATAGGCTGTCCTGTTTTAGGTGATGATGTTTATGGCAGGAAAACTAATGAATTTGGATTGGAAGGACAATGCTTGTTTGCACAGACTGTGGGCTTTGTTCATCCAATAACAGGGGAATACTTAGAATTTTCAGAGCAATTACCCGATTATTTTGAAAATATATTAAAAAGCTTAAGGAGAGAAAAAAATGCTTAGCAAAGAGAGAATTTTAGAGGTTTTAAAAGAAGCAGGAGTTTTATTGGAAGGTCATTTTTTGTTGACATCTGGAAGACACAGCAATAAATATCTTCAATGTGCAAAAATATTCCAAAATACTAAATACAGTGAAGAGCTTTGTGCTGACCTTGCAGAAAAATTCAGCGATTACGGTATTGATGTTGTTATAGGTCCTGCTATGGGCGCTGTTCAAATGGCATATGAGGTTTCCCGTCATCTTAAGGTAAGAAATTATTTTGCTGAAAGAGAAGACGGAAAAATGACATTGAGAAGAGGCTTCCAGATAAAAGAGGGAGAAAAGGTTCTCATTGTTGAAGATGTTGTTACAACAGGAGGCTCTGTTAAGGAAGTAATAGAAATAGTTAAACAAGCCGGCGGTGTTGTAGCAGGTGTTGGCTCTATTGTTGACAGAACCGGAGGAAAAATGGATTTCGGAGTACCTTTCCAAGCTGTTATTTCAATGGAAGTTGAATCATGGGATGCAGATGAGTGTCCTCTTTGTAAGGAAGGAACTCCTGCAATAAAGCCCGGAAGCAGAAAAATATAGCAATAAGAAAGGCATAAGTAACGATGGAAAACAAAAATCCTCATGCAGGCCACAGACAAAGGCTTGCAAATCGTTTTTTGAAAAGCGGAGCAGATGATTTTGAACTCCATAATATTTTAGAGCTTTTGCTTTTTGGAGCTGTACCCAGACGTGATACTAATGAGCTTGCACACGAGCTTATAAGAAAATTTGGTTTTTGCGGTGTGTTTGAAGCAAGCGCAGAAGAATTGCAGAAGGTTGACGGTATAGGACCTGTTGCTGCGGCTCAGTTAAAGCTTGTTCTTGAGGTTGCTAAGATATATAATCAAGAGAAAAATAAAAATGTAAAAACTATTACATCTATTGACCACGCAGCACAATATATGCTTCCGACTTTTATCGGAAGAGATTATGAAATAATAACTTTATTATGCCTTGATGCAAAAAGCTCAATTTTAGGACATAGTATAGTCGCAAAAGGTAATGTTAATACAGTAACCTTAGACACAAGAAAGATTGTTGAAACAGCTCTTAATTATAATGCTTCGGGCGTTATTATAGCACATAATCATCCTATTTCAACAGCGCTTCCTTCTTTAGATGACGTAGCTACTACTAAGAAGCTATATGCGACTTTGTTGGAATTGGGAATAAAATTGATTGACCATTTTATTTTTGCTTCTGACGGAGATTATGTTTCTCTTGCACAGAGCAATATGCTTAAAGGTTGATAAAAAATTAAAATAAAGACATTTTTGCGGCTTACAAGAATTGATTTCTTGTTCTTGCCGCTTTTTGTCTTTTTATTGTTCTTTAGTCTTTAATAAATCGCTTATATCGGCGCAAAGCTCTTTAGCGGTTTCTGTATCCTTTGACTCTACCTTTAAAATGAATTTTTTACCTTCTTTTGAAGGGGAAACAGTTACTATGCCTTTTGGGTCATTTATCCTTATACCGCTATCGGTTGTAGTATTGTCATAGCCGTGATGCCTGAATATATCTAATGCAGCCCCTGGTGTTATTGAGCTTTCCACTGTGGTTTTAAGAACGTGGAAAGAAGGAAGGTTTTTAGATAAGGTATATAACGGCTTTTTAGTTAATTTTTTAGCTGTTAAAATACAAACTATTGCAAAGCCTGCATCACAATGTGCTAAATATGAATTGAGATTTGTTATATCTTTGCTTTGCTCTACTGTTATTATATCAGCACCTGTATTTTTTAACACTGATTTAACAATGCTTGGGGCGGTTATGGGAATATTTATCTTTTTATTTCCGTTAAGAGCATCACAAAGAATAGCTAAATTTTCTGTATATTCTTTTGAATAAAAGCTTCCACGCTCATCAATGCAGGTAAGCTCATTACCGTCGGGGGAAATAAAGAAGCTAATTCCGTCATCGGCAATTTCACAGCCTAAAGCGCTGAGTGCAGTTGTAATGCTTTGATAAAGCCTTGTGTCAGGGCAGTGGACTTGTACAGTAATTCCATTCAAATCAGTTAATGCAGAATTTTTTAAGGCATTTGAGTAAAGCATATGATAGGAATGAGCGTTTTCCTTTTTGCCTATTTTCTGAGAAACGGTTTTTGAATTTTCGAAGCAAACCTCTATCTTTTTTTCAAGCTCACTGTTAATTTTAATTCCGTTTTCAGAGCAAAGGAAAATTATATTTTTACCATTTGTTCTTTTAAAATATGCACCCGCACGGCAACCATAATAGGTTATGCAGAATTTCCATAAATTTTCGGGGCAAATATCGAGGTTTAAGACGTTTAAACCTGCAGACATTACTCCTGCACTGAATGCAGCAGAAAGCATTTCGTCTTCCTTTGAATTGCCTGCAACTGCGATACAGCCGAATTGAAGAGCGCTTGCAACAGCAACTCCTGCATTTGCCGCAACGGAAGGCGTTATTATACTGTCGTATTTTCCGCAAAGACCGTCATCATCAAAAACAGAGGTTTTGCAGTTTCCCCATATAATATCTTGTGTTACGCTACAATTTGAAGGAATACCTTTTTGCGGCCATATTTTAACACCTTTATCAATAAATGCGTTTTTTCCTATAGTGCATTTATCTCCGATTATGCTTCCTTCAAAAGCACGCACACCTTCACTTAATATATTCGAAGAACAAATAACAGAGCCTCTAATTTCGCAAAAAGAGCCTATTCTGCTGTGCTCTCCTATTATACTTTTTTTAATGCTTGCATTATCGCCGATTTGAACATTATCTTCAATAATACTGTGTTGTCCTATAACAGCATTGTTTCCGATTTGAACGTTTTCACCTATATAACATGGCGGTATTACAACAACATTTTCCGGTATTTTTGATTTTGAAGTTACGCCTTGTGTTACAGATGCTCCGTCAAGCTTACAAGGATATTTACCTGTAACAGCATCTATATTGCAGGATAAATATTTTTCTGTTGTTCCTATATCGCACCAATAGCCCTTTGCATTGTATGCACAAAGCTTTAAATTTCTTTTCATAATCAAAGGAAATAAATCCTTTGAAAAATCAAAGGGTGTTTTATCTATAAGCTCGAAGCATTGAGGCTCCATAATATAAATTCCTGCATTCACAATGTTTGAATATGCGTTTTGAACGCTTGGTTTTTCAATAAAGCCTGTAACTGAGCCAACTTCATCACTTAAAACTACTCCAAATTCATAAGGCTCTTCTACCTGAGTAGTAACAATAGTTGCATCAGCTTTTTGACGTTTGTGAAAGGATATGACACTTTTTAAATCAAACTCACAAGCTGCATCTCCGCTTATAATTAGAACAGTATCATCAGTGAAGCCTTCACAGCTTTTTGCTCCTCCGGCTGTTCCTAATGGTGCTTTTTCCTCAAAATATTTTATAGATATTCCGTATTTGCTTCCGTCTCCGAAATGTTCTTTTATTTTTTCGGATAAGTAAAGAAGTGTTACAGCACATTCTGTTATTCCGTTTTCCTTTAAAAGCTCAATGATACGCTCCATAACGGGAATTCCGCAAATTTTTGCCATAGGCTTAGGTATAGTGCAGGTAATAGGACGCAATCTTGTGCTCATTCCACCTGCTAAAATTATTGCTTTCAAGCTATCGACTCCTTTAAATGATAACCATTATAGAATAGCTGTATTATGCCCAATAAGATAAGGAAAAATTCACTATGAAAAAAATATTAAAAACGATTTTTGAAAAACAATTTAATTTAGTAGGATTTTGTGCATTTGAAGATGTTTTGCCGCTGTTAAAGTGTAATAAAGCTATTGATTTTGAGGCAAAGGGTGTCATTTGCTGTATATTTCCCTATGAGCGTTTAAAAGGGGAAATGTCTTCATATGCACAAGCAGAAGACTATCATAAAAAAGCAGAATGTTTGATGAAAAATGCATTAGATGAAGTAAGGTCAAAATTTACTCAAAACAAATTTGTTGGCTTTTGTGACAGTTCGCCTATAAATGAAGTGAAAACGGCTGCGCTTTGTGCTTTAGGAGTAATAGGAAAAAATAATTTGATAATAACAAAAGAATACGGCTCTTTTGTTCATATATGTACTGTAGTTACGGATTTGGATTTTGAAACAGAAGGTAATATACAAAGCTGTATTGATTGCGGTATTTGTATTGAAAGTTGCCCTACAAAAGCTTTGAAAAATAATGGCTTTGATAAAGAAAGATGTATTTCTCATATAAGTCAGAAAAAGGGTGATTTTTCCGAATTTGAAAAAGAATGTTTCTTGAAAGGGAATAGTATATGGGGTTGTGATATATGTATAAACGTATGTCCTATGAATAAAAAAATTGCAGTAGCAGGGGATAATAGGATAATTTTAAATCTGAATGAGCTTGAAAATATGACCAACAAAGAATTTAAAGAAAAATACGGCAAATATGCTTTTGCGTGGCGAGGCAAACAACCTCTTATCAGAAATATTAAAACAAAAAGCAATTAAAAAACAGCTTTTCATTGTTTGTTGGTCAAGTTATGCTATAATACAACTAACCGATAAATTAGAATTTGTAGGTGAGATAATGATTATTTTAATTACAGGAGCATCGCATACAGGCAAAACTGCACTTGCCCAAAAATTGCTCGAAAAATATAAATATCCATACCTGTCAATAGACCATCTGAAAAT
>SVMS01000015.1 GCA_015067255.1 Oscillospiraceae bacterium | reverse complement strand
ATATATTTATTACTACAACAACGAAAGAATTTCCTTAAAACTAAAAGGAATGAGTCCAGTACAATACCGAACTCATTCACAAGCAATTTAATATTTATTTTTGTCTAAACTTTGGGGTTCACTTCAAAATTCTCTGTCCGTTAATTTTTTCATTTTATTTAACCTCGACTGTCCAGCCGTAAGTATCTTCTTTTCTGCCCCATTGAATACCTGTCAATGTGTCATAAAGATACTGTGTAACCTCTCCGATTTTACCCTCGTTAATAGTATATTTAACATCCTTATAGCAAAGCTCGCCTATGGGAGAAACAACTGCCGCTGTTCCGCAGCCCCAAGCCTCTTCCAATTTGCCGTTTTTAAGAGCATCAGCCAATTCGTCAATGCTTAAAAGACGCTCGCTTACCTTGTAGCCCTCGTTCTTTAAAACTTCAATACAGGATTTACGGGTAATTCCGGGAAGAATAGAGCCTGAAAGCATAGGTGTTATAATTTCGCCGTCAATCTTGAACATAACGTTCATTGCGCCTACTTCTTCGATATATTTTCTCTCAACACCATCAAGCCATAAAACCTGAGAATAGCCCTTTTGCTCAGCTCTTTCGCCTGCTCTGTTAGATGCGGCATAGTTTCCTCCGCATTTAGCATAGCCTGTACCGCCTCTTACAGCTCTTACGTCCTCATCCTCAATCATAATCTTAACGGGATTGATACCTTCGGGATAATAGCTGCCTACAGGGGAAGCGATAATTGCAAAAGTAGCGTTATGAACTGCGTGAACACCCAAGGTTTCGTCATTTCCGAACATAAAAGGACGAAGATAAAGAGAAGTTCCCTCAGCTGACGGAGTCCACTCCTGCTCTAAAGCAACGAAGGTATTTAAGATGTGCATAGCATCATCTTCATCAATCTGAGGAAGGCAAAGTCTGTCTGCTGAATTATTAAGACGGCGGATATTTTCAATAGGTCTGAACAATTGAACCTTTCCGTCTGCTCTGCGATAAGCCTTTAAGCCCTCAAAAATTTCAGAGCCGTAGTGAAGCACTGTGGATGCAGGATGTAAGGAAATGTTCTGGAAAGGAATAATACGTGCATTTCCCCAGCCGCTTTCACGGGAATAATCCATAATAAACATATGGTCTGTAAAGTGCTTACCAAAACCTAAGCTGTTCTGGTCGGGCTTTACTTTTTTATTTTCTGTAAGTGTTATTTTAATATCAATCATTTTAAAGCCTCCTAAAAAAACTTTGTTACTTCAATTATTTTACCATTATTTCTTTCAAACAGCAATACTGAATACTCACAAATATTAAATATATGTATATCACAGTATTTGTTTATATTTTTAGCACTTTGGCCTTTATACTCACAAAGATACTTTTCTATAAACTCCTCATTATTGAAAAGCTCCGTACACTGTTTCTTAAAATCCTGCGGATAATTATATTCAAAATGGCTGTCATAGCCTCTGAAAAGTACTGTAAAATCATATTTCAAGGCTTCGAAGGCATTACTTTCACAGCCTAAGCGTTTCATAAAGTCATACAGCATATAAAAATCGTCTTTTTTTGTACGGCTTTCAAATAAAGCCTTATTCTCTTTTAAAAACAAGCTGAACTCATAAAAAAAGTCATAGGGCGTAGAAAAATATTTTATAACGTAATCAAGACTTCTTTTAAAGCTTTCGCTGTTATGAAATCTTTCAAGACACTCTTCAATTTCTTTAAGACAATTTACATCCTCATAGGAAAGATAATTTGTTTTTAAAACCTCGTAGGGCGGCTTCTCATTACTTACAATGCCGTATTTTTCAGCCTCTCTTTTAATCTGTGTGGAAGGAAGCACCTTTAAAAAGCCAAGCTGAAGCATTGAAGCATAGGGGAAAATATCGTTAAAGCTTTGTTTAAAGGAATTTATATCCTCATAGGGAAGCCCTGCTATCAAATCAAGATGAATATGTATGTTTTTCAGCTCTTTAAGCTTTTTTAGCTTTTCGATAGTTACAGGATTTCGGTTTATTGCTTCAAGAGTTTTTTTGTTTGTACTCTGTACTCCTATTTCAAGCTGTATTCTGTTTTTGGGGACCTTCTTCAAAAGCTCAAAGTCCTCGTCCTGCAAAAGCTCTGCGCAAATTTCAAGATGAAAAACAGCTTCGGTATCAAGCTCCCCGAAAAATTTTATAAGCCCGTAAGCCCTTTTCCTGTCAAAATTAAAGGTACGGTCAACTATTTTTACAGTATGAGGTGAAAATTCCAAAAGCTTTGCAATTTCCTCTTTAACTGTTTCTATATCCTTTGCTCTGACTTTCACATTGTCCCCCGAAAGACAAAAGGAACATCTGTAGGGACAGCCTCTTGAGCTTTCATAATAGAGCATTTTATTTTTTGTGCTCTCTTTATCCTCTTCAATATATGCAAAGGGAATTTCTTTAAAATCCTGAGCCTGCGCGTTATAAATTCCCGTTATATTTTCTTTTAAAACATCTACTATCGCCTTTTCGCCTTCACCCGATACAACAGTATCAATAAATCTGTACTTTTCTAAAAAATCCTTTTGACAGCCGTACATCTGAGCGCCGCCGAAAATAATCTTACACTCCTTGAGCTTTTTGAGATTTCGGGCAATATCAAGACAAATTTCCAAATTCCAGATATACGCAGAAAAGCCGTAACAGCTTGTATTACAAAAATAAAGCTCTCTTAAAATTTCTTCTTTTCTCTGATTTATATTAAAATCAAAAATTTCTGCGCTGAAATTTGCTTTATTTAAAGAATTTCTCAGATATCTTATGGCAAGATTTGAATGAGAAAACCTTGCATTTATTCCCACAAGAGCAATATCGGGCATTTTTTTACTGCCTTTCTTTTATAATGATTATATAAAGCTCGCCGTCTGTTACATCAACCGTTGCCCTTTGAGCTACAACCTCGTTGCTTACGCCTAAGGGGAAAGAATTTGTCAATACAGCATTTTCAAGAGGATACTTAAAGCCTTCAAGAGTTATTCCCGAAGCCTTTTCATTTACGCTGAAAAGGGAAACATATTTATAGCTGTTGTCAAGCTCAATTTTTTCATTTTTAATAAAGCTTACCTCAGTGCTGTCATCGGCAATAACACCTTTTACGCCCTTTTCATACATAAATTTTAAGCTTTGCATATTAGCTAATGTATGGTCAAGTCTGCCGCCCAAGCCTCCGAGAATAACAATTTCATTTATTCCCCTTGATATACATTCCTTAATGCAGAGTAATGTATCTGTATCGTCCTTTATGGGATTTACCTTTTTTGTTTTAATTTCTGCTTCTCCGTCAAAGGAGTCCATATCTCCTATAAGCAAATCAGGCACTATATTCAATTGCTTTGCTTTTAAAAAGCCGCCGTCTGCCGCCACAATAAAATGAGCATCATCACAAAGCTTTTTCGCAATATTCTCATACTGTCCGAAGGCTGTGAAAATAACGCCTTTCATAATAAGTCTCCTTCTACTTCTCCCACTTTTTCAAAAGCTTTGCCTCTTCATACAGCGCAACATAGCTATTATGACGCTCTTTTGAAATTTCTCCGCTGTTGACAGCATCTATAACAGCGCATTCCTTTTCCTTTGTATGCGAGCAATCTTGAAAACGGCAGGAGTACATATATTCCTCAAATTCGGGGAAAAGCTCTGCCAATTCCTCTTTATATATTTTAGCATATGCCGTTGTTTCAAGCTGAGAAAAGCCCGGTGTATCTGCAATATAAAAGTTATCCTGCGCACTGTAAAAAATCTCAGTATAGCGGGTAGTATGCTTTCCTCTTGAAAGCTTTTTGCTCAAGGCTCCCGTTTCCATTGTATCTTCTTTTAAAAGCTTATTTAATATGCTTGATTTTCCTGCGCCCGAAACGCCCGTAAATACGCAAAGCTTACCCTTCATATATTCTCTTAAAGCTTCAGTTCCACGTCCGTCATCAGCGCATATTTCAAAGCATTTAAAGCCTGCTTTTGTATAAATATCGGTATATGGACATTTTTCCACCAAATCAATTTTATTGAAAACTATAACAGGCTCCATATTTTTATACCTTGCAATAACAGTAAGCTTATCAATAAGGAAAAGATTGGGGTCGGGATTTTTAGCCGCTGCAACTATTATAAGCATATCTACATTGGCAACAAGAGGTCTTATAAGTGAATTTTTACGCTCGCAGATTTCCTCAATATTTCCCGTAGTTTCTCCCGTCAGACTAAAATACACCATATCGCCCGCAGCGGGGACCGCTCCGTTTTTGCGAAACAGCCCCCGCGCTTTACATTCATATACAGTTTGCTCAGCTTCGACGTAATAAAAACCGCCTATGCCTTTTAAAATTCTTCCGTATATTCTTTCAGACATTATTCTTCTACCGTTATTTCAAATTTTGTCTGTGCGTTTTTATAGGTTACGGTAACATCAATACTCATTCCCGATAATGTAGCCTCCTGAGTATTGAAGCCGGAAATCATACTTTTCTTTACATCTATTGTTTCCTTGGATTTATCAGCGTAGGTAACAGTAATTTGCATACCTGTTAAATCTATATCGTCGCCGACTTTATATACAGTCTTATATCCGCCGTTAAGAGCAATTGATTCAACCTCAAGCTCTGTTATATCGGAAGATACATCTTCTTCCTCTTTGCCTAAGCTTACAGTTAATGTAATCTTTGTGCCCTTTTCAACGTATTTATTAGCTGACGGATTTTGAGAAATTACATATCCCTTTGCAACGTTGGAGCTGTTTTCATATTTGATTTCGTATGCAAGGTCTGCCTCTGTAATAGCTTCAATAGCTTCAACCTCGGGAAGATTAAGCACCTTGGGAACAGCTACCTTTTCTATCTGCTCACCTGAGCTTACATATATTGTAATTATTGACTCATATGCAACGTCGGTAGGACCCTGAGGGTCAGTTCTTATAACTGCGCCCTGCTTAACGGTTGTGCTGTATTCATACTTGATAGTTACAAGGAAGCCCTTGTTTCTGAGCAAAGTAGATGCTTGCGCCTGGTCAAGATTTCGCACGTCGGGAAGCTCAGCAGTTTTCATTCCCTTGCTGACAATAAGAGTAATCTCTCTGCCCGGCTTAACCATTTCTCCTGATTTGGGGTCTGATTTGATTATTATGCCCTCAGCATAGGTATCACTCCACTCGGTAGCGCCCTGAATAAAAGTGAAGTTGGTTTTATATTTTTCGTCATTTATAACGCTTTCGTAGGTTTGTCCCACAAAGTCAGGCACTTCAACATCTGCCGCCAAAACGCCGTCAGGCTTTGAATTTATAAAGAACAAAAGACCTACACCTATTCCGAAAAGCACCAAAGAGGTTACTATTCCCAAAAGAATGGGCAATAAATTGTCCCAGATATTCTTCTTTTTCTCCTCGGGAGCCTCTTCCTTTTTTACAATGTCTATTACCTTTGTTGCGCTGTCCTCAACAGAAAAGTCATAGTTGAAAAGAATTTCGGGATTTTTTCTGAATTCGTCCAAATCGGCGTTCATTTCAACTGCGCTCTGATATCTGTTATCGGGGTCCTTGGACATCGCTTTAAGAGTAATCTGCTCAAGTCCCATAGGAATTGAGGGATTTATTTCGGTGAGCTTCTTAGGCTTTGCCTGCACCTGCATCAGAGCAACGGTAACGGGGGTATCACCTTCAAAGGGAAGCTGTCCTGTAAGCATTTCATAGAGCATTACGCCCAAGGAATAAAGGTCAGACTTTTCATCTGTTTTTCCGCCGCTTGCCTGCTCGGGACTTATATAATGCACTGAGCCTATTGCCTTATCAGTCATTGTAACAGTATCAAATTTGGAAACTCTTGCTATTCCAAAGTCAGCAACCTTGATTGTTCCGTCCTCAAGCAGCATAATATTGTGAGGCTTTATATCTCTGTGAACAATTCCTCTTTCGTGAGCGTGCTTAAGAGCATTCAGAATTTGACCGGTAAAGAAAATAGCTTCGCTCCAGGAAAGTGCGCCCTGCTTATCTATATATTGCTTTAAGGTTATTCCGTCAACATATTCCATTACGATATATTGGAATTCACCTTCAAAATTAACGTCATAAACGTCAACAATATTAACGTGGGAAAGCATAGAAATTACTCTTGACTCATTCAAGAAACGCTTTCTGAACATAGAATTCTGAGTAAATTCCTCTTTTAAAACCTTAACAGCAACCTGTCTGTCAATAATTTTGTCGTATGCTTTATAAACGACAGCCATTCCGCCAACACCTATAATTTCGTTAAGCACATATCTGTCATTCAAAACTTTTCCTATATTTTTGCTCATATTAAAACCGTTCCTTTCTTGGAATGCTGCGCCAACAGCTATTTTACTGTATGTCGGCAATTGCAACAGTTATGTTATCACTGCCTCCGCGACTGTTTGCCAGTGCTATAAGCTCATTTACCTTATCTTCGCTGTTTTGAACTATATTTAAAATTTCTTCGTCTAAAACGTGATTTATAAGACCGTCGGTACAAGCTAAAAGAACCTGTCCCTCCTGTAGCTTAACCTTGCTTATTTCAGCCTCAACCTTATCTGCAACACCTAAAGCACGGGTTATTATATTCTTTTTAGGATGATTTCTTGCTTCCTCTTTCGATATCTTACCTGTATCAACCATTTCTTGAACGTAGGAATGGTCCACTGTAAGCTGAGTTATTTCATTTTTACCCACAAGATATGCACGGCTGTCCCCAACGTGAGCTATAAAGGCTTCGTCCTTTTGCAAAACTATCGCCACAACGGTTGTTCCCATTCCCGAAAGCTCTTCCTCTTCCAAGGATTTTTCAAAAACAACCTTATTAGCTTGACAAATTGCCTCTTTAAGCATTTGCTCAATGTCTTTATTCTCTTGTTCTTTAAGATGCTTTAATATAAGCTCTGAGGCAAGACCCGATGCAACCGCACCTCCTCTTGCTCCTCCCATTCCGTCACAAACTATAATAAAAGCGGAGCTGTCGCTTATTTTTTCAATAAGTAATGCATCTTGATTTTCGGCTCTTACCAAGCCTTTATCGGAGTTTCCCTGAAGCATATTCTTATCTTACCGTCCTTTCTCACGAAAGAAAATTTTACTTACGTGAAAATCTTTTGCAAGTTATCTACTGATTTTTGGCACTGTCCCGTCTGAGCTGACCGCAGGAAGCATTGATATCAGAGCCTAATACTCTTCTCACCGTGGCATTCAAGCCCTCTTTTATAAGTATTCCCACAAAGCTGTCCACTCTTTTACGTGAAGTGCTTTTATATTCTCTTTCTTTAACGTTGTTTACGTTTATAATATTTATATGACACAGCATACCCTTAAGTCTTTTTGCCAAAGAATATGCGTGATTGTCTGAATCATTAACACCGCTGATAAGCGTATATTCAAAGGATATTCTTCTGTTTGTTTTTTCAATATAATATCTGCACGCATCAAGAAGCTCGTCTGTATTATATTTTTTATTGACGGGCATTATTTTATCCCTTGTGGTATCGTCGGGAGCGTGCAAAGAAACGGATAAGGTTATCTGCTTTTTCATATCTGCAAGCTGATATATTTTATCAACAAGTCCGCAGGTGGAAAGAGATATGTGCCTTGCGCCGATATTTATACCTTTATCACAGGAAACAATGTCAAGAAAATCGCAAACATTTTCAAAATTGTCCAAGGGCTCGCCTATTCCCATCATAACTATATTGGAAATACGCTCTCCCAAATCAAGAGTGGCAAACAAAACCTGATTTAAAAGCTCTCCTGCGCTCAAATGCCTTACAAAGCCGCCGATGGTAGAAGCACAGAAGCGGCAGCCCATTTTACAGCCGACCTGAGAGGAAATACAAATACTCAGTCCGTGCTCGTATTTCATAACAACAGACTCAACACATTCCCCGTCATCAAGCTCAAAAAGATATTTAACGGTGCCGTCAATTTTAGAAACAAGCTTTTTTGAAATTTTAACGGTGCTTATATAGTATTTTTCGGAAAGCTTGCTTCTCAGCTCTTTTGAAAGATTGCTCATTTCATCAAAGGACAAAACGCCCTTATGAAGCCATTCAAAAATTTGCTTTGCTCTGAAGGAGGGCAAAGACATCTGCGATAATTCATCTGAAAGCTTTTGCAAAGGTAAGGATTTTATATCTCTTTTTATCAATCATTTTCCGTCCTTTTCAAAGCGGCTATGAAAAAACCGTCACAGTAATTATCAGGTAATATTGTAACACATTTACCCCTCACAATGCAAGAGTTTGAGGCTACAATATCTTCAGAAATTTCTATTATTTCAAAGTTTTGGTTACTATCAACAAAGTCTTTTACAAGCTTTTCATTCTCTGCGGGATTTAAAGTACAGGTGGAATATACTAAAATTCCGTCCTTTTCCAAATGCTTGCTGGCATTGGACAAAATCTCCTTTTGTATTGAAGGTAAAGCTGAAATTTCCTCTTTGCTTTTAAATATTATATCAGGCTTTTTGGAAATAACACCTAAGCCGCTGCACAAAACGTCGCAAAGTATTTTATTATAACGCCTGTTTCCCAATGCCTTTGTAGCATCGGCAGTAACTGTTTCAATACAGCCTTCAAGACCTAATCTTTTTGCGCCCTCTTCAATAAGCTTTGTTCTGTGCTCGTATATGTCAATGGCAACTATATGTGCCTTTGCCTGAGAATTTTGTGCCATTGTAAAGGATTTTCCGCCGGGGGCGGCGCACACGTCAAGAATTTTTTCCTTTGGCAAAGCGTTTAATACTGCAGAGCATATCTGCGAGGACAACCCCTGAACGTGAAACAATCCATTTTTAAAGGCTTCCAAGTTTTCTATATCTATATCTGTTTTAAGTACTGCGGCGTGGTCAAATTCAAGCTTTTCAAGGGTAGCACCCTGCTTTAAAAGCTCTTTTTCCAAGCCGTCAAAATCTGTTTTTGTGCTGTTTATTCTTATTACTGTATCTCTTTTTACCTTTGAAGACAGAATTTTTTCAAAAGCTTCGGGATATTCCTTTACCCAAAGCTCAACTATCCACGCAGGCACAGAATAAGTTACGCTTAAATACTTGATTTTATCCTTTTTGTCGGGAAGCGGTAAGCTGTCTTTCTGACGGCTGATATTTCTCAAAACGCCGTTTACAAAGCCCGATATATTTCCCTGCATTTTCTTAGCTATTTTCACGCACTCGTTACAGGCGGCGCTGTCAGGCACCTTATCCAGATATAAAATCTGAAATACTCCAATACGCAAAATGTTAAGCACCGTAGCAGAAAGCCTCTTAAGCCCTTTTTTTATAAAGTGCTCAAGATAAAAATCAATAGTAACTCTTTTTTCAAGAGTTCCGTTTACAATGGCGCAGAGCAATCTGTAATCAGCGTCTGATATTTCACCGTTATTTTTATATGCCTTTAAAACAAGATTGGAATAGCTACGCTTTTTTTCACAGTCTGTAAGTATTTTTACAGCTGCCTGTCGGATATTTTCCATTGTTCTATCTTCTTCTCCTGCCCGATACCATTAAAATCAATCTGAGTAAGTTTGCCAATGATACAGCAAGCGCCGCAACATAGGTCATAGCTGCTGCAGAAAGCACGGATTTTGCGCCCTTAAGCTCATCGCTTTCAAGCATACCTTTGCTTTCTAAAATTTCCATAGCTCTTTTTGAAGCGTTAAATTCTACAGGAAGAGTAACAAGCTGGAAAATCGTTGAAAGTGCAAAAAATACTATTCCCACATAAGCAAGTCCCATAATTGACATTAAAAGTCCTATAAGAATTAAAGGCATAGCAAGATTTGAGCCTATCTGTGTAATAGGGATAATAGCAGTTCTTATTTTTATGGGAAGATACTGCCTTGCGTGCTGAATTGCGTGGCCTGCCTCGTGAGCCGCAACGCCTATTGCCGCAACGGAGGTGCTGTTATACACGCTGTCCGAAAGCCTTATAACGTTTTTAGTAGGGTCATAATGGTCGGATAAATTTCCCGCTACGTGCTCTATTGCAACGTTGTTTAGTCCGTTTTCATCAAGAATAATTCTTGTTGTTTGTGCCGCTGTAAGAGCTTTTCTTGAATATACCTTTGAATATTTTGAAAATGAGCTTTGTACCTTTCCTTGCGCTATAAGTGCAAAAATAAGACAAGGCACTATCAAAATAATATAAGTTACAGGGTCATAATACCAAAGCATACTAATTTCCTTTCTTAAAGCATACTCCCTTTTGCACGGGATGTCCTCTGAAATATTCCGCCGCTGTCATAGCTCTTTTGCCGTTTGGCACTATAAGCAAAAGCTCAATAAAACCGTCGGCACACTTGACGTAAACTGCATTTTTTTCAGTAACAATCTCACCTGTCTGCGCCTTTGCCGTATAATCTGAGGGCTTACAGGAAAGAATTTTCATACTTTCGTCATTGAGATATGCGTATGCACAGGGGAAGGGATTAAGCCCTCTTACAAAGTTACATACCTCTTGACAAGCTTTATTAAAATCAACTGCTGTGTTTGCCTTTGTAAGCATTGGCGCAAGGGTGAAATCATCCCCCTGCTTTACAGGCTCTATTTTGCCCTGAGGCAACAATTCAAGAGTTTCTAAAAGCACCTCTGCTCCCAAATCAGCCAGCTTATCAAAAAGAGTGCCTGCCGTGTCATCGTCCTCTATAGGAATTTCTCTTTTAATTAAAATGTCGCCTGCGTCAAGCTCCTTTACCATATACATACTTGTAACTCCGCTGAGCTTATCTCCGTTGATAATGCTCCACTGGATAGGCGCTGAGCCTCTGTATTTAGGCAAAAGAGATGCGTGAATATTTACACATCCATACTTGGGATAATTCAAAATATATTCGGGAAGAATTCTTCCGTATGCTATAACTATTATAATGTCCGGATTTTTCTCTTTTAAAAGAGGAAGCAATGCTTCATCCTTAAGAGTTTCGGGCTGAAAAACTTCAATATTGTTATTCAAAGCACATTCCTTGACAGGCGTAGGCACCATTTTATGACCTCTGCCCTTAGGTCTGTCAGGCTGTGATACTGCGCCGACTATCTCGTAGCCGCTTTCTATAAGCTTTTCAAGTCCTTTTACGGCAAAATCGGGAGTTCCCATAAACAAAATTTTCATTTTTTCTCCCGTCCTTTCACATTAAAAATTATCTTTAACAATGGAATTTTTAAGGCATACATCAAGGTATAAAATTCCGTCCAAATGGTCTATCTCGTGGCAAAAGCATTTAGCCATAAGCTCTTTACCTGTCGCTTCAAAATAGTTTCCGTTTCTGTCATAAGCGCCCACTGTAACCTTGTTGGGACGCTTGGTTTCACCCGAAAGTCCGGGACAGGAAAGACAGCCTTCAACTGATTTCTGACATCCGCTTGCCTTTTTTATAACAGGATTTATAAGCTCATAGCGCACGTCATCAATGTCAATAACTACAACTCTTTTTAAAATTCCAACCTGAGGGGCAGCAAGTCCCACTCCGCCTGATTTGTAAAGAGTATCCCACATATCGTCTAACAGAGTATGGAGTCTTTGGTCAAACTCAGTTACCTCTCTGCTCTTTTTTCTTAACTGCTCTTCGTATTTATCAATAGTAAGTATTTCTCTCAGTGCCATTTTACTCTCTTCCTTAAAGTATAATTTCGGGATTTATATCTATAACCGCCGTAACACCTTGATTTCTCTTATCTGCCGAAAACTCAAAGCTGAGCTTTGACATCATTGTTCTGAAACGGCTGTTGTTTTTACATTTTAAAAGCAATCTGTATCTGTATTTATTAAAAAGCTTAGGGATAGAAGCTTCAACGGGGCCGTAGCCTTTTATAGGTACATCGGAAAATTCGCCCTCTAAATACTCACACAAAAGCTCCGTAAAGCGTTTTGATGACTGCGCCGTTTGGCTCTCCTCTTCGCCCTCGAACAAAATCTGACATAAGTCGCAAAAGGGAGGATAGGTCAAGGATTTCCGAAGCTTAATTTCGTCCTCGTAAAATGCCTTGTAATCCTGCGTAAAAGCAAGGTTTAATATTTTATGGTCGGGGTTATAGGTCTGAATAACGGCACGTCCCGCCAAATCACCTCTGCCTGCTCTTCCCGTTATCTGAGTGAGCAGTGAAAAGGTTTTTTCGTTTGCTCTGAAGTCATCTGAATAAAGGGATTGGTCTGCCGATATAACTCCCGCAAGAGTTACGTTTTTAAAATCAAGTCCCTTTGTCACCATCTGAGTACCTACCAAAATGTCATACTCAAAGTTTTGAAAATCCGTTATAATAGTATTATATGAGGATTTTCTCGTTGTAGTATCGGCGTCCATTCTTATTATTCTTGCCTCGGGAAAAAGAATTTCCAATTCCGCCTGAATTTTTTGAGTGCCTGTTCCCAAATATCTGAAATGGTTTTCAAAACACTTAGGACAGCTCTGCTCATTTTTTATACTGTATCCGCAATAGTGGCACATAAGCCTGTTGTTTACCGAATGATAGGTAAGGGATATATTGCAGTTAGGACATACAGCCACATAGCCGCAGCTTCGACAGCTTACGTTTGAGTTAAAGCCACGTCTGTTTATAAAGAGAATAGTCTGCTCTTTTCTTTCAAGATTTAAGGCTATTTCATCTCTCAGACAGTCGCTTATAACTCCCATATTTCCGTTTTTAAGCTCCTGACGCATATCTACCACAGTAACCTGCGGAAGCTGACCCTCGTTAAATCTTTTGTCAAGCTCAAAAAGGTTATATTTGCCTGTTTTTGCATTGTAATAGCTCTCTATACTCGGCGTTGCAGATGCCAATAAAAGAGAGGCTTTATTATAGTTGCAACGGAACTTTGCAATGTCCTTAGTGCTGTATCGGGGGGACATTTCGGATTTATAGGTATGCTCCTGTTCCTCGTCAATTATAATCATTCCCAAATCCTTGACAGGTGCAAAAACGGCAGAACGAGTTCCTATAACCACATTACATATACCGTTTTTTATTTTTTGCCATTGGTCAAGCCTTTCTCCTGCGGAAAGACCGCTGTGAAGAAGGGCAACCCTTTCTCCGTAATGCGCTTGGAAACGCACCACCATCTGAGAGGTGAGAGATATTTCGGGAACAAGAACTATTACACTTTTATTTTTACTTATTAAATAGTCTGTAAGCGCTATGAAAACAAGAGTTTTTCCGCTTCCCGTAACGCCTCGGAGCAGAGATACTCCAAAGCCTTCCTCTGCTTTTTCCTTTATGCCTTCAAAAACATTTTTCTGTTGCTGAGTAAGCTGTGTTTTGGAAGAATTATAAAGGGAATTATCCATAGTTTCGGGCTGACGGTAAAAACGCTCTTCAAAATACGCTATATACTCTTTCTTTAAAAGAGTTGTCAGCACCGTCTTTTTAACGCCTGTCAGATACATAAGCTCTTTTTCGGACAATTCACCCTCCAAAAGAAGCTCTAAAATTTGTCTGTGTGTATCTTTAAGCTTGGGGTTTTGAAGAATTTCTTTAATTTCGTCTGCCTTTTTTGCAAGGGTTACTATTTTTACTGTTTTATCTCCAACTTTTCTTTTGTGCTGAGTTTCACAGTGCAAAATACCCTTTGTAACCATCTTCTTACAATGAGCAAGCGCCTTTTCGCCGAATTGCCTTTTAATTGTTTCGGTGCTCATTTTACCCGTTGCATTTATGGTTTCGTAAAGCTCTGTTTCAAGAGGAGAAAGATTAGAAATATCTGCATTTACATCTGTAAAAAAATATTCCTTGAATTTTATTCCCATTCCCGAGGGCAGCATTATTTTAACAGCATCGTAAAGAGTGCAAAAATACCGTGCCTTCATAAATTTTGCAAGCTCAATAAATTCCGGCCCGATTTTATCCTCTGCCGAAGCTATCCTTATAATACTTTTTAAATTTGCTGTGCTTTGTGCTGTGTCAATCTCTATAACAACGGCATTTTTCTGCCTGTTACCAATTCCGAAAGGAACTATTACACGGCTGCCCACACAAATACTGCTTTCATATTCTTCGGGAATGACGTAGGAAAACAGCTTGTCAGCAGAATAAACTATATCAGAAACAGCAACCTTCGCAATTCTGATGCCGTACATACTATTTTCCCTCCCCCTGTAAGTATGGTTTTATACTTTACTTATTCTTCCTCTGTCTTATCGTCATAAGAGTCTGACATAACAGGATACTGTCTTACATTGAGCTCTGTAATGTCATCGTTTTTGGACTCAACAAAATCCATTTCGCCTTTTTTAAGCATTTCAACTGCCAATTTAACAGGCTTCTGGTCAAGTCTTTCTTTGTTTTGCTCTGCATCATAGGACAGCTTTCTTGCAATTTTAGCAGTTGCCATAACTAAAGAATATCTGCTCTGATTGTTTTTTATAAGCTCTTGTGCTGAAGGATGTAACATAAAATTCCTCTGCCTTTCCTCCCGTCTTATCGGGATATATAGTTAATTGTTTTTTAATATATCAAGTAATTCCTGTGCCGCTGTTTCAAGCTCGTCATTTATTACCTTGAAATCGTATTTTTCCGCTTCAAGCAATTCTTCCTTTGCTCTTGCCAGCCTTCTCTGAATTTTTTCTTCTGTTTCGGTGTTTCTTTTTTTCAGTCTGTGAGCAAGCACCTCATATGAAGGCGGTAAAATAAATATGCTTTTGCAGTCGGGTCTTTTTTTCTTTATCTGAGAAGCACCGTCTGTTTCAATTTCTAAGATTACCGAAATGCCGTTATTTAGCTTTTCGTCAATCATTCTTGTCGGTGTGCCGTAATAATTTCCGCAAAACTCGGTATATTCCAAAAGCTCATTTTTATTTATAAGCTCTTCAAATTTTTCCCGTGTCAGAAAAAAGTAGTTGACTCCGTCCTGCTCGCCCTCACGCATTTCACGTGTTGTTGCGGAAACAGAATAATAAAAGCTGTTATCAAGCTCAAAAACACGCTGAATAAGCGTTCCTTTTCCTGCCCCTGAAGGACCTGAAAGCACAAAAAGAGTTCCTTTTTTATTCGGAGATGCTGTCATCTGCTTTGTCCCCGCTTTCCTCTGAATACCTGTTTCCGATAGTTTCAGGCTGAATCGACGAAAGTATAATATGATTGCTGTCAGTAATCAATACCGAGCGGGTCTTTCTTCCGTAGGTGGCATCAATAAGCATAGCAGAATCCTTTGCATCTGCAATTATTCTCTTAACAGGCGCACTGTCAGGGCTTATAATTGCTACAAGACGGGAAGCGCATACCATATTTCCGTATCCGATATTTATTAACTTCATTTTTATTTCCTCTCATTTCCCTGTTGCCGAAATTTCAAAGCACAAGACTATTCTATATTCTGAATTTGTTCTCTTATTTGCTCTATAAGGGATTTCATTGTAACAACAGTAGCAGTAATCTCTATATCGTTACATTTTGAACCTATTGTATTGACCTCTCTGTTCATTTCCTGAACTACAAAATCAAGCTTTTTACCTATAGGCTCGTCCTTTTCAAGCTGTTGAGAAAAGCTTTTTATGTGAGAATTAAGTCTTACCGTTTCTTCATTTACGGCAATTTTATCAGCATATATTGCACATTCGGTAAGTATTCTTGCCTCGTCAATATTTCTGTCCTCAAGGATTTCCTTGAGCTTAGCAGTAAGCCTTGCGCGGTATTCCTCAACTGTTTTGGGAGAGCGCTCTTCAACGAGCTTAACATTCTTTGATATCTCTTCAAGATTTTGCTTTACATCATCATAGAGCCTTCTGCCCTCATCTTTTCTCATTTTCAAGAAGTCATTCAATGCCGCATCTGTTACCTCTTTGACGTTTTCCCATATTACATCAGCGTTTTCCTGTTCTTTTTTAACATTGAAAATATCGCTGAATCTTGCCAAGGAGGAAACTGAAATATCGTCAATAACATCGTAGCTGTCCGATATTTCTTCAAGGGCTTTGATGTATCCGTTTAAAAGAGGCTTGTCAAGAGATACGCTGACACTTTCATCGTTTGAGTTTACTATTGATACAAAAAGGTCTATTTTGCCTCTGTTTATTTTCTTCTGAAGATATGATTTAAGCTTTTCCTCCAAGAAGCCGTACAGTCTGGGAAGTCTTGCATTAAAATCAAAAAATCTATGATTTACAGAGCGAATTTCAACTGTTATATCCTTATTATCTATAATAAGATTTGCTCTGCCGTAGCCTGTCATACTATTTGGCATTTTTATCGGGCAAAAAGCTTCTTTTTTTAAAAACTTTGCCCCTTCACTCCTTTTGTAAAAAAACATATCGGGCTGATGCCTGCATCAGCCCTTTTAAAATCTTTGCTATTTCTTCTTGTCCTTTTTATAAACTGCCTTGGTATAAAGAGATATTCTTTTTGTACCGAGAGTATAGGCAACCTGACCCACCGCTATCTCAGCCAACATAACTAAAAGAGCTATCAGCTTAAAATAGTTGGGGGCATAATCGAAAAAGCCTATACAGTAAAAGTTTGTAATTCTGAAAATAAGCTGCAAAATAAAATTATCTGTAAGCTTCCACGCTAAAAGCAAAATCAAAGAGGGAACAAAAGCAGCCGCACAAATTCCCAAAGCCTTATAATCCGAATGTTTTTCGTTATAAAGCTTTCTGCGTGAGGGTATTTTCCAACCCAATTCCCACATTTTCGAATATATGAGCATACTCAAAAGAAGGCTTGGAACTATTCCGTTGATAATCATTCCAAAAAAAGCCCCTTTTAAAAGCATTGTTATCGGAATGCTCATAAAAGATAATACCGATGCTACTAAAAGACATCCGAAAATAGAAAGTACAGATTTAATATTTTGCTTCATTCTGCTCGTGTCCTTTTCTTTAAAGAATAACTCTTACTCTGATTATACCTTCGATTTTTTCTAAATCCTCTTTGATGTTCTCGGGAACCTTGCCGATAACATCAAGAACTGTGTATGCGTTTTCGCCCTTTGACTTATTAACCATATTTTCAATGTTGGCATTGTACTCACCCATTAAAGCAGAAATCTGAGTAAGCATTTTGGGAATATTCTTATGAATTACGCAAACTCTTGCTCCGCCGTCCACTCTGGGCTGAGAAACGTTGGGGAAGTTTACTGAATTTGTAATGTTTCCGTTAAGGATATAATCGGAAATCTCTCTTGCAGCCATAACTGCGCAGTTGTCCTCTGCCTCTGCTGTTGATGCTCCCAAGTGAGGAATTATTACAGCGTTTTCAAGAGCTAAAACCTCTTCACTTGCGAAGTCTGTTACATAAGAGCTTACCTTTCCGCTCTCCATAGCAGCCTTAAGGTCATCATAATTTACAAGCTCGCCTCTTGAGAAGTTAAGAAGCTTTAAGCCGTTCTTGCACTTTTCAAATGCCTGTGCATTGATGCTTCCCTTTGTTTCGCTGTTGAGAGGTACGTGAACTGTAATATAATCGGAATTCTCATAAATCTCGTTAATTGCTTTTGCCTTTACAATGTGGTGGTTAAGGTTCCAGGCAGCATCAACGGAAATATAAGGGTCATAACCGATAACCTTCATACCAAGGTGGCAAGCTGCATTTGCAACCATAACGCCTATAGCACCCAAGCCGATTACGCCGAGAGTTTTACCCTTGATTTCGCAGCCGCCGAAATTGGACTTACCCTTTTCAACCATTTTTGAAATGTCAGCGCCGTTGCCCTTTAAGGTTTTGGTCCACTCAACACCCGCTGTTATTTTTCTTGAAGCAAGGAAAAGACCTGCTATAACAAGCTCTTTAACTGCATTTGCATTAGCACCGGGAGTGTTGAAAACAACAATGCCCTCTTCTGCGCATCTGTCAACAGGGATATTGTTTACACCTGCGCCTGCTCTGCCTATTGCAAGAAGATTGCTGCCGAACTCCATATCGTGCATAGCTGCGCTTCTTACAAGAATACCGTCGGGATTTTCTGCGTCATCACTTACTGTGAAAAGTGCTTTATCAAGCTCTTCCAAGCCGATTTTAGCTATTTTATTAAGGGTTTTAATATTATACATGACTGTATACTCCTTATTTCAAGTTAGTTATTTTTTTCAAATTCTTTCATAAACTCAACAAGCTTAACAACGCCTTCATAGGGCATGCCGTTGTAGATACTTGCTCTCATACCGCCGACTGAACGGTGGCCCTTAAGGTTAACGAAGCCTGCCGCTGTTGCCTCTTTAACAAATTTAGCATCAATTTCCTCGTTGCCTGTAACGAAGGGAATGTTCATAAGAGAACGAGCCTCACCCTCAACAGTTGCTTTGAAAAGCTTAGAGGAATCAAGATAGTCATATAAAAGCTTAGCCTTCTTGTTGTTGATTTCAGCCATCTTCTCAAGACCGCCCAAGCTGTCAACCCACTCAAGCACAAGCTTGCAGATATAAATTGCATATGTAGGAGGTGTATTGTACATAGAACCGTTAGCAGCGTGAGTATCATATTTGAACATTGTGGGTGTGCCGTCCTGAGCAAAGCCCAAAAGGTCCTCTCTGATGATAACAACTGTAAGACCTGCAGGTCCCATATTTTTCTGAGCACCTGCAAAAATAACGCCGTACTTGCTAACGTCAACAGGCTCTGAAAGAATACAGCTGGACATATCAGCAACTATCGGAACATCGCCAGTGTCGGGAAGCTTTGTAAAACGGGTTCCGTAAATAGTATTGTTTGAACAGATGTAGAAATAGTCTGCATCCTTGTCAAATTTAGAAGAGTCAAGCTCAGGAATGTATGAGAAGGTTTTGTCAGCAGAGGAAGCTATAACGTTACACTCACCGTAACGGGAAGCCTCAGCGTGAGCCTTCTTAGCCCACATACCTGTAATTACATAGTCAGCCTTACCCTTTTTCATAAGGTTCTGAGGTATCATTGTAAACTGGGAGGAAGCACCGCCCTGTAAAAATAAAACCTTGTAATTGTCAGGAATTGACATAACCTTTCTGAGCATAGCTTCACAGCCGGTTATAATGCTCTCATAAACCTTTGAACGATGGCTCATTTCCATAACAGACATTCCGCTGTCACCATAGTTAAGCATCTCATTTTTTGCCTTTTCCAATACCTCTTCGGGAAGCATTGAAGGGCCTGCGGAAAAATTATATACTCTTTGCATTTGATATTCCCCCAAAATAATATTTTAATTTATTTTAATTTAATCTAATTATAGCTTTATTTGCTCAATAAGTCAATTAAAATCGTTAAATTTTGTAAGTAGTTTAGAAAAAATATAATATATGAAAAAAATATTGTCTACTTTGTAAATATATGATATAATTATAGCGCAAATATAATTTTTTTGATAACAAAAATAATTAAATTTTTTAGCAGAAAGGCTGACTCATTTATGAAAATCAAAGAAATCGTAGAGCTTTTGGATGCAAAGGTTCTTGCAGGTGCGGCTAATGTGGACAAGGAGGTTTTCTCCGCTTGCGGAAGCGATATGATGAGCGATGTGCTTGCATACGTTAAAAACCAGTCTGTGCTTCTTACAGGACTTTGTAATCCTCAGGTAGTACGTACAGCAGAAATGATGGATATGTGCTGTATCGTGTTTGTTCGCGGAAAGGAACCCGATGCAAACGTTCTTGCTCTTGCGGAAAATCACGGTATGGTAATTCTTTCAACAGAAAAAAGAATGTATCCTGCCTGCGGAATTTTATATCTTAACGGTCTTAGGGAGGCGGGTTCCAATGGCTGATAATGTTGAGCTTCACTACATAGTTGACGGCACTGATTTCATGTCGGCAGGCGAAGCTTCGGGAGAGGTAAAAAAGGTTATGAAGCGCCTTGGCTATTCTCCTGAAACTATCAGAAAAACCTCTATTGCTATGTATGAGGGTGAAATCAATATGGTAATTCACGCCAACGGCGGAGAGGCTGACGTTATTCTTTCCCCCGAAAGCGTTGAAATAATTTTAACCGACTACGGTCCCGGTATCCCTGATGTAGAGCTTGCTATGCGTGAGGGCTTTTCAACTGCGCCCGACAATGTTCGTTCTTTGGGCTTCGGCGCCGGAATGGGACTTCCCAATATGAAAAAATATACCGATGAAATGAATATAGAAACAAAACTCGGTCAAGGCACAAAAATAACAATGAAAATCTATGTAGAACAGTAATTAACTTATAAGTGAAAGGAGCTGTGCAAAAATGAACAGCGAGCTTTTTCACTCTGTTACCCTCGACAAAGATAAATGCAAGGGTTGTATCCATTGCATGAGAGGATGTCCTACAGAGGCAATAAGAGTGCGTCAGGGCAAGGCTGCAATAAATCCCAACCTTTGTGTCGATTGCGGAGAATGTATAAGAAAATGCCCCAATCACGCAAAAAAAGCAGTAACAACAAGTCTTGACAGTATTAAAAATTATAAATGGTCAATTGCTCTTCCTGCTCCGTCCTTTTACGGACAGTTTAATAATTTAGACGATATAAATTACGTTTTGCAAGGCCTTATCGAGCTTGGGTTTGACGATGTTTACGAAGTCAGCAAGGCTGCGGAAATGATTTCCGACCTTACAAGACAGCTTTTAAGCTCGGGAAAACTCCGTACTCCTGTCATAAGCTCTGCCTGCCCTGCGGTAGTGCGTCTTATTCAGGTGCGTTTTCCCCACCTTTGCGAAAACGTTCTTCCCATAATCGCTCCTGTTGAGCTTGCGGCAATTTTAGCAAGAAAAAAGGCTATGGAAGAAAAGGGCTTTAAAGAGGACGAAATAGGTATTTTCTTTATTTCCCCCTGTCCTGCAAAGGTTACAAACGCATTTTCTCCCATCGGCTTTTCATATAATGTTATAGACGGCGCTATTTCCGCCACAGAGGTCTATAAAAAAATAGTAAATCATATGAACAAGCTTCAAAACCCGCCCTCTTTAATAAGCTCAGGTATAGTGGGTATAAGCTGGGCAGGCTCAGGCGGTGAGTCCGCTGCTCTTCTCAAGGAAAAATACTTGGCGGCAGACGGTATTGAGAATGTTACCAAGGTGCTTGAAGAGGTTGAGGACGGAAGACTTGACAATCTTGATTTTATTGAGCTTAACGCTTGTCCCGGCGGCTGTGTAGGCGGTGTTCTCAACTTTGAAAACCCCTTCGTTGCAAGAACAAGACTTAACAGACTCAGAAAATATCTGCCTATATCCTGTAATAAATTAGCATCTGATACCGATGAAAGATATCATTGGAAAAAGGACCTGAAATACAATTCTGCATTAAAGCTTTCTAACGATGTAAGCAAAGCTTTACAGATTGAAAACCAAATTGAGCAGTTTGTTGAATGCTTACCGGGACTTGACTGCGGCTGTTGCGGTGCTCCGTCCTGCCGTGCATTTGCTCAGGACGTTATTACGGGAATTGCCGATGAACAGGATTGCGTTATTTTATACAGAAATTCCTTAAATTTAAAATAAAGGCGGTGAGTACAGGCTGTTTTTTCTGTTTTACAGGGCGACAGCCTGTTTGTAATGAAAGTAAGTGAGATTAAAGAAAAATTAGGATACGAGCTTGTAAATATGGGCGAGGACAGAGAAATAGAAGGTATTTTCTGCGGCGATTTGCTAAGTCTTGTAATGGGACGTGCAAAAAGCTCAGATGCTTGGATAACGGTTATAGGAAATGTTAACTGCGCCGCTGTCGCAGTGCTTACAGATGTCAGCTGTATTATTCTTTCGGAAGGCACAAATGCAGACGAAGCTCTTACAAAAAGAGCTGTGACAGAGGGTATTACTATTTTCAAAACCGATGACAGCTCTGCAACTGCCGTTATAAAGCTCAACAGTCTTTTACAACAATGAAAAAATATTTTTACGACCTTCATATTCATTCCTGTCTTTCCCCCTGCGGCGACGATGATATGACTCCCAACAACATAGTAAATATGGCAAAAATCAAAGAGCTTGATATTATTGCATTAAGCGACCACAACAGCGTAAGAAACTGCAGAGCCGCAATAAAGGTGGGGCAAGAGGTAGGAATTACGGTGCTTCCCGCTATGGAATTGACAAGCTCTGAGGATATTCATATTCTCTGTCTTTTTGCCGATATTGAAAAAGCCGAGGCTTTTGAAGATTACGTTTATGACGGAATGTTGAAAATTAAAAATGACGAAGAGCTTTACGGACAGCAGCTTATTATGAATGAAAACGATGAGGTAACAGGCAGCCGTGAGAATTTACTTATTGTTGCTTCGGGAATAGACACCTACAGCGTATGTCAGACAGTGGAAAGCTACGGCGGAGTGGCTATTGCCGCCCACATTGACAAGGACTCCAATTCATTGGTTGCCACTATGGGTGCTCTTGAAAAGGATATGGGCTTTTGTGCCTTTGAGCTGTCAAAAAGCTGTAATCAGAGCCTCTTTTTTGAAAAATACCCCTCTTATAAAAACGATTATGTATATATTTCAAATTCAGATGCCCATTATCTTTGGGATATAAACGAAAATATAAACTTTATGGAGCTTGAAGCTCCCGATGCTCAGAATGTTATAGCATATATAAAATCCAAAGCTTAAGGAATGTACTTAATATGATGAAATACCGTCAGAAGAAAAAGAAAAAAGGCCTTGTAATCGCAGGCTTTTGTTCTCTTGCTTTAATTCCGATATTTATATTTTTGAATATTTTGCTTAAATCCTGCCCTTATTTTACCGAAAAATATATTGTAGGCATCTTTCATAAATACATTTCGGGTGCTTTTGGTTTTGTAACGAATTTTTTGCCCTTCTCTCTTTGTGAGCTTCTTATTATTGCATTGCCTGTAATTCTTATTATTTTATTTATAAGAGCTTACAGAAAAACGTCGGTAACCAATTCCCTTTCCCCTCTTGTACGTCTTTTGTCGGGCTTGTGTGCCCTTGTTTCCTTGCTTTTTTGTATATTCACAACGGGTCTTTCCTTTAATTACAGCCGTGTGAAAACGGCAGATACTCTTGAGCTTGATACTTCAAATCCGCAAAAGGAAGAGCTTGCAGACGCTCTTGAATATATTATAGAAGAGCTTAATGTCCTCTGCCAAGAAATCGAATTTGACCAAAACGGAATATCAAAGTATAAGGACGGCTTTTTAGAAATGTCAAAGCAGGGAAACAAAAGCTTTGATATTCTTGCACAGCAAAACAGAATTTTTTCAGGCTTGCGTGTACGGGCAAAGCCAATGCTTATAAGCTCAATTGTTATGAATTATATGGGTACTACGGGAGTTTATTCCCCCTTTACCTACGAAGCAAACGTAAACATTTTATTCCCCGACTTTTCTCTGCCTCAGACAATGTGCCACGAAATTGCCCATTTAAGAGGCTTTATGCCGGAAAACGAAGCAGAATTTGTAGGCTATCTTGCCTGCATTAACAGCGACGATATTTATTTTAATTACAGCGGATATATGTACGCCTTTAACTGTGTGAGAAATGCTCTTTATAAAACCGACAAGCAGCTTTACAGTCAGCTTATGAAAACTGTAAATCCTTATGTTAAAAGTGAATGGCAAAATTATTTTGACTATGCCGATAAATTTGAAACTAAGGTTACTGAAATTTCAAATGCGGTAAACAACAGCTATCTTATATCCCAAGGACAAAGCGACGGCATAATAAGCTACAGCAAAGCGGTAATACTCATTATTGCCCAGATGCGAAAAGATAATATCGTGGGGATGTAAAAAAAGCGCAGAGCGCATAAAACATTTTAATAAAATAAATTACTGATTTTAAGGAACGAGCAAGAAAGTTTTTTGCTCGTTCTTTTTTTATTGTGAAACAACAAGGTTCTAGGGTCCCCGTCCGCATTTTTAATGCGTAGACGGGTTAGGCTCTTATAAATACACGTTTTATGCTATATGCCAATTTCGCCCTCGGAGTACCTCTGTACACCGTCGGGTAACCGACGACAAGGCTTTGTCGTCGCAAAATTGACATATTCTGCACATTTTTTCCTATCCCCTAAGAATATATTTTTTGCATATATTTTTAATTTTTACAAAAACTAAAAATATGAAAAATAAAATATACTCTCTTTCTCTCTCTGCTATGCTTTTTGCCCTTGCTATTGTGCTTTCCTTTGCCGAAAGCCTGTTCCCGCCTGTTTTTTCTGCTTTTCCGGGAGTTAAAATAGGTCTTTCCAACATTGTAACAATGTATGCTTTAATATTGCTTTCTCCCAAAAGAGCAATAACAATTTGTTTTTTAAAAGCTTTATTTGTATTTATTACAAAAGGCGCTGTAGCTTGCTTTTTAAGCTTAGGAGGAGGCTTTTTGGCAGTATTTACTATGATAATTTTTAAATTTTTCAATGCAAAAACTCTTTTTCTGGGCATAATAGGCGGTGTAATGCATAATGTGGGCCAGCTTTTTGTAATAAGCCTTATCTATTCAAACCCTTTCTTTTTAAAAATCATGCCCGTTTATATAGCTTTCGGTTGTATTTTCGGCAGTATAACGGCTGTTTCTCTCAAGCTTATTATGCCCGCACTTTCACATATAAAAAACTAAATACAGAAAGGTTATATTATGAAAAAATTTATTTCAATTTGTCTTTTAATTCTTATTTTTTCTTTGAGTGCCTGTTCCCCTGCAGACAATCAGACTATAAGCTCTGATATTTCCGATATGGTTACAAATTCCGATACCGTAAAAATCGGTCTTGGTATAGTTGCAAGTCAAAAGGCAACCTCCGCCTCCTCAGAGGACGGCTCTTGTATAACAAACTGTACCGTTGCCGCAATTTGCGTAGACGATGCAGGAAAAATCGTCAAATGCATAGTAGATGAAATAGAGGTTAAAGCAACAGTTTCAGCCTCAGGAAAAATCACAAGCGACCTGTCATATCAAGCCAAAACAAAAACAGAGCTTAAAGACAGCTATAATATGGAGCAAGCATCTTCAATAGGCAAGGAATGGTATGAGCAGGCTAAAAGCTTCAGCACCTATGTAACAGGAAAAACCTTAAAAGAGATTGAAGGTATTGCTGTAGATAAAAATCAGTATCCCACCGGCAGCGACCTCAAAGGCTCAGTTACAATTTCAATCGGCAATTTTAAGGAAGCTATAAAAAAAGCTTTTGAAAACGCAACAAATTCAGGCTCCAAAAAGGACGATATGTTAGGTCTTGGAATTGTAAGCACCATTGAAAATTCAAAGGACGCTTCTCAGGACATCGGCACCGTACAGGCTGATATTACAGTAACTGCTGTAAGCTACGGAACAGCGGGAAATGTTACGGCAAGCAAAATAGACGAGATACGCTCCGCAATCAATTTTGACAACAGCGGAAAAATAACCTCAGAGCCTTCCACACAGCTTAAAACAAAAACAGAGCTTGGAAAAGATTACGGAATGAAGGCTGCCTCATCAATAGGCAAGGAATGGAACGAACAGGCTATGAGCCTTGAAAAGCTTCTTAAGGGAAAAACTATAACAGATATAGGAAATATTGCTCTTGACGACAGCAAAAAGCCCACCTCAAGCGACATCAAAGCAGAGGTTACAATAGCAATAGATAAAATCAAGCAAGCCTTCAAAAAAGCGGGAACGATGTGATTTTTTGAAAAAAATTTTTAAATTATCATATATTAAGCACCAAAGCAGATTTATTTTATCTGCTTTGGTGCTTTTGTTGTGTCTTTGCTCCTGTCAACCCTCTTTAAAACGCTTTCAAGGCTCTTTTATCGGCCCTTTTGATACTGTTACAAGCGTTGTTTTTTACTGTAAAGATGAGGCTGAATTTGAACAGTATTTAAGCTTTTCTAAAGCTTTTTTAGAAAAATATCATCAGCTTTATGATATCTATAACAGCTATGAAACAAATAATATCAAAACAATAAATGAAAATGCAGGAGTAAAAGAAATAAAGGTTGACAAAGAAATTATTGACCTTTTACTTTTTTGCAAAGAAGCCTATGAAAAAACCGAAAAAAATGTAAATACGGCTATGGGCAGTGTTTTAGAAATATGGCACGAATACAGACAAAATGGGATAAACAATCCCGAAAATGCGAGTCTACCTGATTATTCAGCCCTGCTAAGCGCTTCAAGGCACACTGATTTTGACAATGTAAAAATTGATGTGCAAAACAGCACAGTATATATTTCAGACAAGCATCTTTCTCTTGACGTAGGCGCTGTTGCAAAGGGCTATGCCGTAGATATGCTATGTAGTGCTTTAAAAGAAAAGGGGCTTAAAAACGGAATTGTAAGTGTCGGCGGAAATGTAAAAGCAATAGGCACAAAGCTTAACGGTAAGCCCTGGAGTGTTGACATTCAAAGCCCCTTTGAGCAAGATGAAATTATATTTACCGAAAAAATACAAGCCGATACAGCCGTTACCTCAAGTGGTGACTATCAGAGATATTATACTGTAGACAACATAAATTACTGCCATATAATAGACCCGAAAACTCTTTATCCCTGCCGCAATTTCAGAGCCGTAACAATAATAAGTCAAAACGCTTCCGACGGCGACTGCCTTTCAACTGCTCTTTTTAATCTTAGTATAGAAGAAGGAAAAGAGCTTTTAAAAAAATACAAAAAGGCAAAAGCCATATGGATATTACAAAATGGAGAAATTATAAAAAGCTATTGAATTTGAATTAAAATTCCGTTGGGTATACAAGCGGCAAAATCTCCTTGCTTTGAGATTTTGCCTTTTTTTATGCAAAGCTTATCGGGACAGTCGGAGCTTTTGAATTTTATATTTCCTTTGCCGTCAAGCTCTAAAACTATATGTGTATTTTCTATTTCTATTAGCTTTTGGTCTGTTAAAGACAGGCTGAACAAAAGCTCATCATTTTTATATACAAAGGCTTTTTCGCCCTCTTTACGAAACAAAAAAGTCCATAAAAGAACACAGAGCAATAATACCGTTATAATTATTATAATAAATTCTTTGAGATATTTATTTAAAGCGCCAGACATAAAATTTCCGCCACCATTACAAGTATATAATTTTTAACAGATGTAATAAAAGTTTCTTCTTTTATCTGTTTTTCTTCAAAAGTCTTTATATTTTTATATACGGGTATAAAAAAGAGAAGAGAAAAAATAAAACTTTTCTTTAAAAAAATTAAAATTATAAAGGAAATAAAAATTATAAAATATAAAAGCTTAAAAAGAATTAAAGCCTTATTTTTAAGATAATATGCTAAAGTATAACGTCCTATTTTTATATCGTATTCCACATCGCAGATGTTGTTGGCAAGCATTATTCCCGCTGTGGCAAAAATGGGCGCAATACAAATTAAAATAAGCTTTAATAGCTCAAGAGTATTGACAGTGAGAATTATCTCGCTTCCCACTTTAAAGGAATATAAAAATCCCGACGGCACGTTTATATACATAAGAATAAGGGGAATAAAAAAGCCGTAGCACAAACCTGAAAAAAGCTCTCCCAAGGGCAGTGCCGAAAGAGGAATAGGTCCGCAGTTATAAATAAATCCGCAAAAAAAGCAGATAATTCCCAAAATAAGCACCGATATATCTGTTAAAAAAACTAGCCATATTCCCAATGCTGTGCTTGAAAAAAGTAAAACAATAATTGTAAAAAGAGCTATCCTTTTGCTTACGGTAAGCTCTTTTTTATCGGTATAATTATTTATTGCCGTTGTGCATAAATCGAATAAAAGCATTGAGAGAAAGAAAACTGCAGTTTTAGTGATATCTATTTCAAAGCCCGATTTCAAAAGATAGACTATAATCATTATAAAGGGGAAAAAGCTTGTTATTTTAGTTGTTATTTCTACATACTTTAAAAAGCCCTTCATTTTTTCTCCTGTATTTTTAAAATGATATCCTTCAAAGCTTGTTTTTTTGACTCCGTTGCCTTTAACAGCTCTATTTCTTTTATTGCTTTTTGTATATATTTTTTTGCACATTCATAGGTCTTTTCCTCTCCGAATTCCCGTCCCTTGCAAAAGGCAAGAATTTGAGGTAAAGTAACAACTCCGTTTTTTATATCGGAATTTGCATTTTTAAGCTCTGTGCTTTGCTTTACATCTCTGTAATCGTCCATAAGCTGAAATGCCATTCCGGAATAATGCCCGATTTTTTTATATCTGTTTATATCCTCTGCTTCACAAAGACTTGCCCCTGCAAAGCATACAGCTTCAAAAAGCGCCGCTGTTTTGCCTTTTATAATTCTAAAATAGGTATAGGCACTCATTGTTACATTATTTATATTAAGAAATTCCCTGAGCTGTCCCTCACACATTTTTGAAGCATAGTCAGGAAAATTCTTCTTTTTCTCTTTTAGCTCAATCCTTGAAATAAGCTTTATTGCTATTGCTATAATATAATCACCGCATATCACAGCCTCTTTATCGGAAAATTTGCTGTTGAGTGTCTGTATGCCTCTGCGTTTGTCGGCTCTGTCCATAACGTCATCGTGCACAAGGCTTGCCAGATGCACAAGCTCTGCGGCTGCCGCTAAAATTTTAGCCTCTTGCGATATTTCTTTATCAGCTTCCCAGGACGAAACAAGCAAAAGCCTTGCTCTGAACATTTTCCCCGTAGCATTTGTAAGATGCTGAGTATAGGTCAATATAAGCTCGGGAGCGCCTAACAGCGCTCCTTTTATAATTTCGCTTACCTCTGACAACAGCGTTGATATATTGATTTTTTCAGTCATGATATATATACCACCTTCTGACAAAGGGCAACGCTTTCCAGCCTTTTTTCAAAAGAGGCGAAGCGTAGTAATCAAGCCCCAGACAGCGTCCGCTGTTTATAAGCAACGCTATTGCCGCAAAAATCATCCAAAAGGTGTTGAGATAAAGTCCCGTTGTCGTTATAAACATCATTTGCAATATCAAGGAAACCAACAATGCCCAAAAGGTAAAAAGTCCGCCCATAATTGCAAAGCCTATGAGAATTTCAGCTATAACTATTACAATCTGCATTGTCATTTGCATTGTGGCTGAGGGCAAAACAACATTATTTATAAAAACGTCTAAAAGAGGAACGTCAATTTTAAATGCAAAGTCATTCGTCGTTGCTTTTGAAAGGTCGGCACCGCACACAAAAAGAAAACGGACTATATTGAATATGGGTAAATTAAAAATAACCCTTCCCATACTTTCCGCCTCCTGACCTCCTGCGCCTGTTGCGGCGGAAAGGGCATCTGTTGTCAAGCTTACGTGCCTTGCAGTATTATTTAGAATACTGTCATAAAAGCTGTTTGCACCTTCAAAAAATGACTTTAACTGAGGCGTTGAAAACCAACCGCCGACAATTTTCATTACCCCTTCAAAAACCCACACTGCACCTAACCATACCCTCAGAGGTACACAAAGAATTGCAGGAAGCTTAATTGCAAAAAGTCCTCCCAAAAAGCTTCGGCGGTGTTTTATATCTATAAATTCGTGCTTTATATAGCTTGCTACCTTGTTGTAGCCACACACTTCACAAAAATAAACTATATTTATAAAATGCTTTGCAAACATAGCTAAAAAGGAAGGCAAATTAAACATTTTGTTTTTAAAGCCTACCCTTGCCACACCGTAACGGCTGCCTACACACACCATAACCCCGTGAAAAGAGGGCTTATATTCCTTTAAAGAGCCTTTATTAAAAGCTGTAACAAAAATATTGTGAGCGCAGATTTCCGCACTTTGCTCTGCATTTTCCACCATTCTGGGAACACAGCTTCCCTCATATTCATAATAAAGGCAATCTCCCACTGCAAAAATTTCGGGATAATCTGTACATCTTAGAAAAGCATCTGTTTTGAGCCTTCCTTTGAGATTTTTTTCAGACATATTTTGGCTAATCTCTGCGCCCTCTATACCCGCCGCCCATATAACTGTCTGTGTATCAAAGCTTTTTTTATCTAAAAATATTTTGCTTTGGCTTATTTCGGTTACGTTTGTTTTAAGCATAACCTTAACGCCCATTTTCTCAAGTCTTTTTTGCACCTTTGAAGAAAGCTTTTGAGGTAAAGTGGGAATAACTCTGTCCAGTAAATCTATTAAATATATTTCTGCTCTTTCACGGGAAACACCGTATTTTTTACAAAGTATCGGCACATATTCCGCTATTTCTCCTGCTGTTTCAACTCCCGTAAAGCCTGCTCCTATTACAAATATCGGGATTTTATTATTTTCATTCTTAGCCGAGCAAAAAAGCCCTTCAATATGCTCCTTAAGTCTTACTGCATCATCAAAGCTCCATAGGGGGAAAGCGTTTTCTTTTGCGCCCTTTACATTGAAATATGTGGGCTGTGAGCCTGTGGCAACAACAAGAATATCGTAATCGTATGCCTTTTTCTTTCCGTAAACTGTTCTTTTTTCTTTATCTACCGATAGTATTTCGTCCTGTACGATGCGTACCGGCCTTGAATAAAAAATTTTATTCAAATCAATTTTTATGTTATCCTGTTCAACTCTTCCTCCCACCACCTCATGAAGCTCTGTCAGCATAGTATGATAAGAGTTTTTATCAATAAGAGTTATGTCAATGGTTTTTCTTTTCTTTGATAGCTTTGCTAATTTTTTGGCTGTCAAAACTCCTGCGTAACCGCCACCTATTATTACTATTTTCATTTTTCCTTTTCCTTCTCGTTCTTTTTACTGAAAATTTCTTTTAATCCCAAGGCTAAAACAAAAAGGGCAAAAATAAATTTCAGCGATATTTTGCCTTCAAGAAAATTGGCTGTTAAAGCTCCGAAGAATGAGCCTATAATTCCCCACGCAATCAGCTGTGATGCCACAGCCTTATCAACGGCATTATTTTTAAAATGAAAAATAAGAGATGCCGCAGCAACGGGAATAAAATAAAGCAAATTTATGCCCTGCGCCTTTATTTGTGAAACTCCCATAAAGCTTGTAAGCAGCAAGACAAGCACGGTGCCGCCGCCAAAGCCCATACTGCTGAGTATTCCCGACAAAAATCCGATGAAAATATACAAAAAATTATCCATACTTTTTTATCCTGTAAATATCATTCTGAGTGCGCAAAAAATCATAAAGCCGCCAAAAAGCTTTTTTAACAGCGTCGGGGACAGCTTTTTTAAAAATAACGCTCCCAACGGCGCACTTAAAACACCGCCTATAATAAAGGGCAACGCCTCAACAGAAAGCTGAGTTATATTGCTTGAATAAATAAAATATCCCACAACGCAAAGAGGTAAAATAACGGCTACCGAGGTTGAGTGCGCCGTTTTCTCATTACAAAGCTTTTTTAAAAGCGGAACTAAAATAAGACCGCCCCCTGCCCCGAAAAACCCATTTACAAAGCCTGTAACTACCCCTGTAACTACAGTTTTAATGAAATTTTTTTTATTTTCCATACAAGTCCTCATATATTTTTTCAGAATTATTTTTGCCAAAACAAAAAGGTATTATACTGAAATTTTAAAGCTTAAATTTACAGGCTTATTTTTTTCATTTTCCTCTTGTATTTTTCCCGAAAAATTGGTACAATGAAAGAAATATATAATTTTTTAAAAAATGAATTCGAGCGTGATAAAAATGAAAGTTCTTCTCTATTTCGAAGGCATTAAGGTTATATCTAAATCGGGTGTGGGAAAAGCTATGTCCCATCAGATGAAGGCTCTTGATATGGCAGGAGTGGAATATACTACAAACCCCGACGACGATTTTGATATACTTCATATAAATACTGTTTACGCAAACAGCGCAAATATAATTAAAAAAGCACGTAAAAAAGGGGCAAAGGTAATTTACCATGCGCATACTACAATGGAGGATTTTAAAAACTCCTTTCTTTTATCCAATGCCGCTGCGCCTGTTTTGAAAAAAATACTTGTATATCTCTATTCAAAATCAGATGCTATAATAACCCCTACCCCCTATACCAAAAAGCTTATCAAAAGCTACGGTATAAGCGTGCCTACATTTCCTATTTCCAACGGAATTGATATTGACCGTTTTAAAGCTGACGAACGAAAGGCAAAGGCGTTCCGTGATTATTTCAACCTTAAGCCTGAGGATAAGGTTGTAGTTGCGGCGGGACTTTGGATTAAGAGAAAAGGTATTCTTGATTTTGTTGAGGTTGCAAGAAAGCTTCCTGACGTAACATTTATCTGGTTTGGCGAAACTCCCCTTTACAGTATACCTGCCGAAATAAGAAATACCGTTACAAAAAATCACCCTGACAACGTTATTTTTGCAGGCTATATGAGCGGAGACGTTTTTGAGGGCGCATATACAGGTGCAAACGCCTTTTTCTTCCCCTCTTATGAAGAAAATGAGGGTATTGTTGTGCTGGAGGCTTTAGCTTCCAATCAGGTTACTATTGTGCGTGATATTCCCGTTTATGACCCTTGGCTTGTGGACGGTGTAAACTGTAAAAAATGTACCAACAATGATGAATTTGCCAATGTAATAAGAGATGCCGTTAACGGAAAATATGCAGATTTAACTATCGGCGGAAGGCAGGTAGCAGAGCAAAGAGCTCTCTCTGCTATCGGTCAGAGCCTAAAGAAAGTTTACGAGGGCGTTTACAACGGTACTCTTACTGCGCCTAAAAAAGCTGAAAATCCTGACCAAAAGCTTAACATAGCTCTTTTTACAGATACATATGACCCTGATATCAACGGTGTTGCAATTTCAGTTGAAACCTTGCGTCAATCCCTTGAAAAATTAGGTCATAACGTATACGTTATTGCCCCCACAGAAAACACAAAGCTTATGGGCATTATCCACGACGGCGGAGTTTTACGTATTCCGGGAGTTCGTCTTAAATATCTTTACGGCTACCGTCTTTCTCAGCCTTACAGCCGAAAGGCGCAGAAGATTTTATCTGAGCTTAAGCTTGATGTTGTTCATATTCATACTGAATATACAATGCGTGCTTTTGCTTCCTTTATAGCTAAAAAGCTACACATTCCGATTATATATACTTATCACACAATGTATGAGGACTATACTCACTATATAACAAGAGGTCATTTTGAAAAAACGGCAAGAAAAATAGTCCGTTGGCTTTCTCGTGTAATGGGCAACACCTGTGCGTTTTTGGTTGCTCCCACCAATAAAACAAAGCGTGCTCTTATTGAATACGGAGTAAATAAGCCAATCACCGTAATTCCTACGGGAATTGATTTTTCAAGCTTCAGCAGCGCAAGCTTTTCAAAGGAAGAAATAGAAAACGCTCGGGACAGATACGGTCTTTCCGATAAATTTGTAGTTATATTTTTAGGACGTCTTGCCAAGGAGAAAAATATTGATTTTCTTCTTAAGGCTATGAAAAAGATTTCAACAATAGATGAAAACATAGTTTTGCTTATAGCAGGCTACGGTCCCTATGAAGAAGAGCTTAAGGCTCTTGCTGAGGAATACAACGTTGCCGACAAGGTTATTTTTGCAGGCAAGCAAAATCACGAGGACGTGCCTTTGATTTATCAGTGCGCCGATGTTTTTGCAAGCGCTTCGGAATCTGAAACTCAGGGTATTACCTATATCGAGGCTTTGGCTTCGGGCTTACCTGTACTTGCTAAGCTTGACGAATGTATTGAAGATATTGTAATTGACGGACAAACAGGCTATATATTCAAGGACGAGGACGAATATATTGAAAAGCTGCTTAAAATCAAAAATTCCTCTTTGGAAGAAAAACAACAGCTTTCCGAACAGGGAAAAGCTGTTGCTGAAAAATATTCCGTAGAGAATTTCGGAAAAGCCATATGTGAAACTTACAGAGAAGCTATAGCGCAAAACAATAAAAAGCTTGAAGGAAAAGAATAATTGAAAGGTTTAAATTATGTATTACATCGGTATTGATTTAGGCGGTACAAATATCGCAACGGGAATTGTTGATGAGGACGGAAAAATAATTTCCAAAAATTCCGTTAAAACAGAGGCGCAAAAGGGCGTTGAAAATATTGTTGAGAAAATGTCAAAGCAAATAGAGCTTCTTTTGGAGCAAAATAATATTCCCCGTGAAAAAATCGGCGGAGTAGGTATCGGAAGCCCCGGAAGTATTGACTCTAAAAACGGCGTTGTTATTTACTCAAACAATATCAGAATGGAAAATTTCCCCTTGGTGCCCGCATTAAAAGAAAAAATAGACTTTAATGTCTATATAAGCAACGATGCAAACTGCGCCGCTTTGGGAGAAGCCTATGCAGGCGCTGCAAAGGGCTATAAGCACGTGCTTTTAATTACTTTGGGAACAGGTGTCGGCGGCGGCGTAATAATTGACGGCAAAATTTTCGAAGGCTCCAACGGTACAGGAGCTGAGCTTGGCCATACTATGCTTATAATGGGTGGAGAGCCCTGCACCTGCGGAAGAAACGGCTGTTGGGAAAGCTATGCCTCTGCAACTGCTCTTATAAGGCAAACAAAAAGAGCCATTGAGCAAAACCCCGACTGTATGATGGCTAAGGAAACTCCCGATTTATCCCTTGTAAGCGGAAGAACAGCCTTTGACTTTGCAAAAAAAGGAGATGCCGTTGCTCAAAAGGTTGTTGATACATATCTTGTATACGTAGCAGAGGGCCTTGTTGACTTTATAAACGTATTCAGACCTGAAATAGTTCTTGTAGGCGGCGGAATAAGCCACGAGGGCGAATATATTTTTGCTCCCATACTTAAATATTTGTCTGAACACGCTTTTGCAGGATTAAGGCTTCCTATGCCCCCTATCACCCGCGCACAGTTGGGAAATGATGCAGGCATCGTCGGTGCCGCTATGCTTTGCAAAAAATAAATTTTATATTTAAAAAAGCACTTATGATAGCGAGACTTCACATAATGAAGTCTCGCAGTTTTATTCGCCAAAAGGCAAGTGATATTGCTTTGCAGTGTTATTCTTTTTTGAATTCCTCGCCAAAGGAGAGATATTCAAAAAAGAGTGGTATTTGCTTTGCAAGTTTTGGTTGCGAATAAAATACAACTAAAACCATAGGTTTTAATATCACTTTTGATTTATCAAAAATATCACTCCGACGATAGTCGGAATATCACTTGAAAGGCTCTCATTTCTTATGTATAAAAAATATTGGCAGCTACAGATTAAATAATCTGTGGCTGCCAAATATACTTATGAGAAGTCTCACTATCATAAGTGCTTTTTACTATTTTACATATATTATTTCAGGTGTCAGCTCAATGCCTTTTTGGTTGTAAACCTTTTGCTTTATGCATTTCATAAGCTCTAAAACATCGGAGCAGGTGGCATTTCCTATATTAACTATAAAGCCGCTGTGCTTTTCGCTTACCTTAGCGCCGCCCACCTTAAAGCCTTTAAGACCGCATTGGTCAATAAGCGCTGCCGCATAATCTCCCTCGGGACGTTTAAAAGCACTTCCTGCCGATGGTAAATCAAGGGGCTGTTTTTCTCTGCGCCTTGTATTGAGCTCCTGCATTTTTTGTTCTATCTGAGCTTTATTGCCTTCTTTAAGCTTAAGCTCTGTTTCAAGAACGCAAAAATCTTTATTTTCTTCAAAAAAGCTATGGCGATAGGAAAAATTGTGCTCATTCTTACTCAGGGTGAAAATATTGCCATTCTTATCACAATATGTTGTTTTTTCAACAAGCTGTGACATTTCGCCCTCGTAGGCTCCCGCATTCATAAATACGGCTCCGCCGACGCTGGCAGGAATTCCCGCCGCAAACTCAAGTCCCGTAAGAGAATTTTCGCAAGCAACCGATGCAAGCTTTGGAAGCATTACTCCGCACTGAGCAACTATTGTATCGCCCTTTACAGTTATCTTATTACAATCCTTTGTTTTAATGATAACCTTTTGAGTGCCGTTGTCATCAAAAAGAAGATTTGAACCGTTGCCCATAACAAAGGAGCTAAGCGAATTTTCCTTGCAAAGCTTTAGTGCTGTAACAAGCTCGCCTGTATCAGACGGGCAGATTACTACATTTGCAATGCCGCCTATTTTAAAGGTTGTATGGTTTCTCATAGGCTCATTGAGCAAAAGCTTAATTCTGTTTTCTCCTAATTGATTTAACAAAAATATAAGGCTCAAGTGGTTATCACCTCTTAGAAAAATTATTTGCCAAAGCCGCTGTTGCTATCCTTAAGAATTACATCGTGGCTTCCGCCTTCAACTATACTTGTTGAAGAAACTACTGTAATCTTAGCATTCTTCTGCAAATCGGGAATGCTTAAAACTCCGCAGTTGCACATAGTTGACCTTACTTTACTTAAGGTTTGATTTACATTATCCTTAAGGCTTCCTGCATAGGGCACATAGCTGTCAACGCCCTCCTCAAAGGAAAGCTTGCTTGCTCCGCCCATATCGTAACGCTGCCAGTTTCTTGCTCTGTTAGAGCCTTCGCCCCAATATTCCTTAACATAGGTGTTTCCTATTTTAAGCTTATTTGTAGGGCTTTCATCAAAACGTGCAAAATATCTGCCCAGCATAATGAAATCAGCACCCATAGCAAGTGCAAGGGTAATATGATAATCGTGAACTATTCCGCCATCGGAGCATATAGGAATATATATGCCGGTTTTTTCAAAATATTCATCTCTTGCCTTACAAACATCAATCAATGCTGTTGCCTGTCCTCTTCCGATACCCTTTTGTTCACGGGTAATACAGATTGAACCGCCGCCGATACCGACCTTAATAAAGTCTGCTCCTGCTTGGGCAAGGAATAAAAAGCCCTCTCTGTCAACAACGTTGCCTGCGCCGACCTTAACAGTATCTCCATAGGTTTTTCTTATGTAATCAATAGTGATTTTCTGCCATTCGGTAAAGCCCTCGGAGCTGTCTATACAAAGCACGTCTGCACCTGCTTCAACAAGAGCGGGAACACGCTGCTCAAAGTCACGGGTATTGATACCTGCGCCTACTACATAGCTCTTATTTTTATCCAAAAGCTCGTTTTTGTTTTCCTTGTGGGAGTCATAGTCCTTTCTGAAAACAAAATATTTAAGTCTTTGGTCTTTGTCTATAAGAGGTAAGCAGTTGAGCTTATTATCCCAGATTATATCGTTAGCTACCTTAAGAGAGGTATTTTCATCAGCATATACAAGCTTCTCAAAGGGAGTCATAAATTCCTTTACCTTAGTGTCAAGGCTTGTACGGGAAATTCTGTAATCACGGCTTGTAACTATACCGAGTAAACGTCCGTTAGCAGTAGCATCATCAGTTATTGCAACAGTAGAATGTCCTGTTTTTTCTTTAAGCGCAAGCACATCAGCAAGAGTATGCTCAGGAGTAAGGTTACTGTCAGAGCTTACAAAGCCTTTTTTATAGCTTTTAACTCTCCTTACCATATTTGCTTCATCTTCTATTGACTGAGAGCCGTAGATAAATGAAATTCCGCCCTCTTTTGCTAAAGCAATAGCCATTTTATCCCCTGAAACTGACTGCATAATAGCAGAAACAAGAGGAATATTCATAGAAATTGCAGGCTCTTCTCCCTTTTTGAATTTTACGCAGGGAGTTTTCAAGCTGACTGCCGACGGAATACATTCCTTAGAGGAATATCCGGGTACTAAAAGATATTCACCAAAGGTTCTTGACGGTTCTTCATAAAAATATGCCATATTTCTTTCTCCTTTACTTTGCACATTCAGTAGTTTTTAGAATTTCTCGGGTTCGGGATAGGTTTCTCCGAAGGTTTCAACAGTAACCTCGAGCATTTTTTGTTCAAACAGAGGTTTGTCTCTTCCGTCTCTATCAACTGAAACTATTTTATCTGCAACCTCTATACCCTCAATAACCTTTCCGAATGCCGCATATTGATTGTCAAGGTGAGGTGCATTTTCAACCATTATGAAAAACTGACTTCCCGCAGAGTTGGGCTCCATTGTACGAGCCATTGATATAACGCCTCTTGTATGCTTAAGGTCGTTTTTAAAGCCGTTGAAGGAAAATTCACCCTTTATCTGATATCCGGGTCCGCCTATTCCCATACCCTTGGGGTCGCCGCCCTGAATCATAAATCCGGGTATTACTCTGTGGAATATTATACCGTTATAATACTCTTTGTTGATAAGAGAAATAAAATTATTAACTGTATTGGGAGCAATTTCGGGGTAAAGCTCTATTTTCATCTCTCCCTGAGTGGTTTTCATTGTAACTATAGGATTTTTCATTTTTCTTACTCCTTAAAACTCTATTGTCTTTTCAATGTAAGCTTCAAGCTCGCTGATAGGCATTCTTATCTGCTCCATTGTATCTCTGAGTCTTACAGTAACCTGATTGTCCTCAAGACTGTCAAAGTCATATGTTATGCAAAGAGGTGTTCCTATCTCGTCTTGACGGCGGTATCTCTTTCCTATTGAGCCTGCCTCGTCAAATTCAACTGAAAACTTCTTGGAAAGTGCTGTATAAACCTCTGCTGCTTTTTCGGAAAGCTTTTTGGAAAGAGGAAGTATAGCAGCCTTATAAGGAGAAAGTGTGGGATGCAATCTCAACACTGTTCTTGTATCGTTTTCACCGATTTGCTCCTCGTCGTAAGCGTCAACCAAAAGAGCAAGCGCTATTCTGTCAGCTCCCAAGGAAGGCTCTACAACATAGGGGATATATTTCTCGTTGCTTTCAGCATCAAAATACTCCATATTTTCTCCCGAAGTGTTCTGATGTGCATTAAGGTCGAAATTGGTACGGCTTGCAACGCCCCAAAGCTCACCCCAGCCAAATGGGAATAAAAATTCAAAGTCGGTAGTTGCATTTGAATAGTGAGAAAGCTCCTCTTTCTCGTGGTCACGGGTTTTTATGTTCTCTTCTTTAATGCCCAAATCAAGAAGGAATTTCTTACAGTATGTCTTCCAATAGTCAAACCACTCTAACTCTGTTCCGGGCTTGCAGAAGAATTCAAGCTCCATCTGCTCAAACTCTCTTATTCTGAAAATAAAGTTTCCGGGAGTTATTTCGTTTCTGAAGGATTTACCTATCTGACAAACACCGAAAGGTACTTTCTTTCTTGTTGTTCTCTGAACATTTTTAAAGTTTACAAAAATACCCTGTGCTGTTTCGGGACGAAGATAAATTTCGTTTTTAGCATCTTCCGTAACGCCCTGGAAGGTTTTAAACATAAGATTGAATTTTCTTATATCTGTAAAATCGCAAGCTCCGCAATCGGGGCAGCAGATATTGTTTTCTTTTATATATGCAGACATTTGCTCATTTGTCCAGCCTGCAGGATTTACACCTGTATCCTCAATAAGCTTGTCAGCTCTGTGACGGGTTTTACAGGACTTACAGTCCATCAAAGGATCTGAAAATCCGCCAACGTGACCCGATGCAACCCATACCTTAGGATTCATAAGAATACCGCAGTCCAAGCCTACGTTGTAAGGGTTTTCCTGAACAAATTTCTTCCACCAGGCTTTTTTAACGTTGTTTTTAAACTCAACGCCTAAAGGACCGTAGTCCCAAGAGTTTGAAAGTCCTCCGTAAATTTCACTGCCGGGATAAACAAAGCCTCTACCCTTGCACAGTGCTACAATTTTTTCCATTGTCTTTTCTGTGTTATTCATAACTTTTGTTTTGGCATATGCAAAAATACATATGCTATTCCTTTCCTTTGTAATGTAGAACAGTACAGCAAGCGCAAGGCTTACTGTACTGAAATATAAACTATTTTAAATTTTTATGCTTATTATAAAGGCATGCTAACAATGAAATAAGCGCAATTATCGAAAGGATAATACACATAACTGCAAAAAACTTTTTCATTGTTTAATCCTCTCCTTTAATTTTTAAGCATTTTATTCATATCATACATTCCCGCAGGCTTTGATGCTATAAACTTTGCAGCTCTTAAAGCACCTACTGCAAAAACCTCTTTACTTGCAGCGGAATGGGAAAGAGTAATAACCTCGTCCTTACCTGCAAATATAACCTCGTGCTCACCCACTATCGTTCCGCCTCTTACAGCGTGAATACCTATTTCGTTTTTCTCTCTTTTCTTTCTTACGCTATGACGGTCATATACATATTCAGGCTCATAGGGAAGCGCCTCGCTCACCGCCTGAGCAAGCATAATTGCTGTACCGCTTGGAGCATCTATTTTCTGATTGTGATGCTTTTCTATTATTTCAACGTCATATCCTTCTCCCAAAACCTCAGCGCATTTTTTAAGAAGTAATGAAAGAAGATTTATTCCCAAGGACATATTGAAGGTAAAGAAAACAGGAATTTCTTCAGAAGCTTTTTTAATTTGTTCTATTTGCTCCTGTGAATATCCCGTAGTTGCAACGACAACGGGGATTTTATTGGAAATTGCATAATCAAGCAAGCTTGAAAGAATTGCAGGATTAGAAAAATCTATTATAACATCAGGCTTTTCTTTGATTTGGTCAAACTTTGCATAGACAGGATATTTATCCCCTGCTGTATTCAAATCCACTCCGCATATAACGGTTGATTTCTCATCATTTTCAATGAGCGATGTCAGAACTCTGCCCATTTTTCCGTTACAGCCGGAAAGCATAATATTAACCATATCAAACACCCTTTTAACCTTTATTTTATAAGACCGATTTCAGCCATAGCCTTTTTAAGAGTTTCTTCTCCCTTTTCGGAAATGTCGCAAAGGGGAAGTCTTAAAGAGCCTACATTCATTCCCAAAATATTCATAGCCGCTTTTACGGGTATGGGATTTACCTCACAGAAAAGTGCATTTACAAAGTTAAGTAATTTAAGCTGTAAAGCTGTGCTCTCTTTTGCTTTTCCGTCAAAGTAAAGCTGACATATATCGTGTGTTTCCTCGGGTAAAACATTGGAAAGAACAGAGATAACTCCTTTTCCGCCCAAAGACAAAACAGGAACTATCTGATCGTCATTTCCCGAATAGATATCTAAATCATCACCGCAAAGAGCCGCAATTTCCGCAATCTGAGAAATATTTCCCGATGCTTCCTTTACTGCAACTATATTTTCATACTTGCTAAGCTCTTTACAGGTAGCAGGAGTTATGTTAAGACCTGTTCTGCTGGGTACATTGTATAAAATTATAGGAAGGTCAACATTTTCTGCAATATATGCAAAATGCTTGATAAGACCCTGCTGTGTAGTTTTATTGTAATAGGGAGTTACAAGTAAAAGCGCATCTGCTCCTACTTCCTTTGCATACTGAGAAAGCTGTAAGGAATATGCAGTGTCGTTACCGCCTGTTCCTGCAATAACGGGTATTCTTCCGTTAACCTTTTCAACGGCATATTTAATACACTCTTTATGCTCCTCGTCAGTAAGAGTTGCTGCCTCTCCTGTTGTTCCGCAAATAACTAACGCATCTGTTTTCTTTGCTATCTGCTCCTCAATAATTTCTCCCAATTTTTCGAAATTGATTGTTAAATCCTCGTTAAAGGGAGTAACAATAGCAACGCCTGCGCCTGTAAAAATTGTCTTTTTCACTGTAGTCATCCTCTCTGCTGTTTTCTTATTTGTCCATATATCCCTTTGCGCAAAGCAATTCAGCCATCAAAACAGCTCCGCCTGCAGCGCCTCTTAAGGTATTGTGTGAAAGACAAACAAATTTATAGTCATACTGGCTGTCCTCTCTGAGTCTGCCGATTGAAACAGCCATACCGTTTTCCAAATTACGTTCAAATTTAGTCTGAGGACGGTTATCCTCTTCAAAATAATGCAAGAACTGCTTGGGAGCAGAGGGAAGCTCAAGCTCCTGAGGCTCTCCTGCAAAGGATTTCCAGCAATTGAGAATAGTTTCCTTTGAAGGCTTCTCCTTGAATTTTACAAATACAGCAGCCATATGTCCGTCAGAAACGGGAACACGGATACACTGCGTTGTTATCTGAGGCTCTGTTGCCAAAGCAATTTCATCGTCCTTAACCTCTCCCCAGATTTTAAGAGGCTCTTTCTCGGACTTTTCTTCCTCGCCGCCAATAAAGGGGATTACATTATCAACCATTTCAGGCCAACGCTCAAAGGTTTTTCCTGCGCCGGAAATTGCCTGATAGGTACAAGCCAAAACCTTTTCTATTCCAAAGCAGCCCAAAGGAGATAACGCAGGCACATAGCTCTGTAATGAACAGTTTGATTTAACTGCAATAAAGCCTCTCTTTGTGCCAAGACGTTTCTTCTGTGAATCTATAATTCTTGCGTGCTCTGCATTTATCTCGGGGATAATCATAGGCACATCGGGAGTAAATCTGTGCGCACTGTTATTTGAAATAACAGGGCACTCTGCCTTTGCATAGCTTTCCTCCAATGCCTTTATCTCATCTTTTTTCATATCTACAGCGCAGAAAACGAAATCTACCTGTTTAGCTATTTCATTAAGATCAGCTACAGCATCAAGTACCTTCATTTCTTTTAAAGCTTCGGGTACGGGAGTTGCCATAGCCCATCTGTTTTCAACACATTCAGCATAGGTTTTGCCTGCACTTCTTGCGCTTGCAGCCAAAATTTTAATGTTAAACCAAGGATGATTTTCAAGAAGCGTAATAAAGCGCTGACCAACCATTCCTGTTGCTCCGATAATTCCTACATCGTACTTTTTCAATTCCAATTCCTACCTTTTTGCAAAAAATCAAAAAAAGCGGTTGAAAAAACCACCGTTCTTGTAATATAATATATATGCTAATTCCACTTTAGTATAATAAAAATATCTTACTTTGTCAACAGAATACTTATAAAAAAACAGCATTTATTTCCTTTGAATATGCTTCGAAAAGTAAATATATAGGAGCTTTTGCTGAAAAATTCTTTCTTTTTTATAAAAATATGCCTTTTGGCTTGTTAAAACGGACAAAAACTGATTTATTTGTTGTAAAAGGATGGTCAAAGCTATGAAAAAAACAATTATTTGCATAACTGCTTTAATTATTAGTGCAATAACAAGCATTTGTGCCTTTGCCGCAGCTCCTCCAAAGGACAGTAATCCCTATGTATATGTGGGTATTGACAATGTGGGCGGCACCGTTTTGAGAGACACTTCGTGCGTGCGCGCTTCGGACTATGAGGACGCCTCTTCTTTTCTTGTTTTTTATTCCTTTGACCGAGATACCGAAAAAACCTCAGATGAGATTTTCTCAACAGGTGAAAATCAAAGCTTTTTATACGTATGCAAGGACCAGAATTTATATTATAAAGCAGGTCCTGCCATTAAAGATATCTGGGTAGAAAGCAAGGATGCAGGAAACGGCACCTTTATAGGAAACAGCCATCTTGAAATCAATGCAGATATGACAAAGGACGGCGCAAAAGCAGTAGTTGCCGAGGTTGAGAAAAAGGGACTTAAAGCTTTTGTTGCCTATGTAAACGGAAAATACCGTGTCCGTTTAGGCAGCTATTCGGATTCTCAGCAAGCTCTTGCCGACAAAGCTACATATTCTTTTTTAACCTCCGATACTCAGGTAAGCTATTCGGTTATGAGCGCTATTGAGCGTAAAGACTTTATTTCTTCAAAGCCTATGGCAGTTATTAACGGTGAGGGTAAAATAACCTACATTCAAAAATTCCCCGGCGGCGTTGCAGTTTTAGATAAAGACGGAAATTTAAAAACCTTTACAGTAACCGAGCCTGTTGAGCTTATTGCTTCGGAAAATACCGATACCTGTATGACTGTAGTAAACGCTCTTGACGGCAAGATAATTTTTGAATATGATAATTCAGGCAATAATTATTTGCAGGTTTCTTCGGGAAATGAAAACACCTATCTTTACCACCGCTATTATGACAGCTTTGCTTCAAACAAAAACGTTGCCAAAATGATAGGCGGCGACATTATTTTCAAGCGTGACCAGCAGGACAGCCAGAAAAGAGTAGGCACTATAAACTATGTTCAGATGCAGGATTACGTTTTAGGTGTCATTACCAAAGAAATCTATACAGACACCTACGGCAACGATTATGACAGCTATATAGAAGCCTTCAAGGCTCATGCAATTTGCGAAAGAAATGTTGCTCTTACCAACACAAAGCACAACAGCTCAAGCTCTGAAATAGATATTGACGTATGCGATACCACAAACTGTCAGGTTTACTGCTACGAGCCCGAGGTAACCCTCAAAAAGAAGCTTATTCTTGATGCCGCAGAGCAGACAAAGGGAATGTTTGCAGTATATACCGATAATGGCACAAAAAAGCTTGCGGATATCTTTTATCATTCCACCAACGGCGGCGGCACCCTCACCAACGGCGAAGCTTGGTATACAAACAAAAACGGTACCTATGTCAAGGGTGTAGACCTTCCCCACGTCAAAGCTGTTATAGATGAATTTGACCGTGCAGGAGTTCCCTCATGGCTTGAAAAAAATTACAGATATACTGTTAAATATTCAAAAAAAGAGCTGAGGGATATGCTTTATCAAAACGGCTCAAACAACTCAAATATAAACGAATACCCCTCTTATCTTGCAGATACCGTAACCGTTGAAAGCGGCTCTGTAACTCAAAGAAATGCGGCTAATATTCCCTTAGCTGTAGAGCTTATCTGCGACAACGGCAAAAAAATTACATTTTCCGGCGGCGACCATATTCGCAGCGGTCTTGGACTGCGTACTCCCAACATTGTAGAAATCAAGGTTGAGGGTGATTATATAAGCTTTATAACCGAGGGCTACGGACACAATGTAGGTCTTTCGGGAAGCGGTATGTATGCCCGTTCCAAAGCGGGACACACCTACGAGCAAATATTAAAAGCATATTTTAACATTGAAATTGAAAAATTACAGTAAGAAAGGATAACCAAAGTACCCAATATGCTTCTTAAAAGCGATTTTTATTTTGATTTACCTCAGGAGCTTATAGCTCAGACTCCTGTGCAAAAGCGTGACTGCTCACGTCTTCTTGTAATGGACAAAAAAACAGGAGAAATTACCGACCGTCATTTTTACGATATTCTTGACTATATAACCGAAAAGGACTGCCTTATTTTAAACGACAGTAAGGTTATCCCTGCCCGTCTTCATGCAAAAAAAGAGGATACAGGCGCAGATATTGAAATCGTGCTTTTGAAAAATCACAGCAACGACAACTGGGAAACCCTTGTACGCCCCGGCAAAAAGGCAAAAATAGGCGCAAAATTAGTTTTCGGCGACGGTCTTTTAAAGGCTGAAATAATTGATATTCTCGAAGAGGGAAACAGACTTCTTCATTTTACCTATGATGGCATATTTTTAGAAATTCTTGATAAAGTGGGAAATATGCCCTTGCCCCCTTACATCACCGAAAAATTACAGGATAAAACAAGATATCAGACAGTTTATGCCAAAAATGACGGCTCCGCCGCTGCCCCCACAGCAGGCCTTCATTTTACGAAAGAGCTTCTCCAAAAAGCAAAGGATAAAGGCATTAAAATCGGCTATGTAACATTACATATAGGCTTAGGCACCTTCCGTCCCGTTAAAGAGGACAATATTCTTGACCATAAAATGCACTCTGAGTTTTACATTTTACCCGAAGAAACTGCCAAAATTATAAACGAAACCCATAAAAACGGCGGCAGGGTATTCTGTGTAGGTACTACCAGTACAAGAACCCTTGAAGCCTGCGCTTCGAAAAACAACAAAATTACCGCAGACAGCGACAATACGGAAATTTTCATTTACCCCGGTTACGAATTTAAGGCTACCGACTGTCTTATAACTAATTTCCATTTGCCCGAAAGCACCCTTATAATGCTTGTTAGTGCCTTGGCAGGCAAAGAAAACGTACTAAATGCCTACAAATACGCAGTAGAGCAAAAATACAGATTTTTTTCCTTCGGAGATGCGATGTTGATAGTATAAAAGATTTATACTATCAACAGAGAAGAGATAATAGAGAAAAGATAAGAGAAAATGAGGCTTTTTGCTTTGGCAAAAAGCAACCATTTCGAAACTTGTCAAGAATTTCGGACAGATAAAAGAGTGAAAAATTGATTTGGTACTGAATAATTGATACCTGAATGCAATCTTTCTGAATTGTAATACAATTCAATATATTCAACAATTTTTCTT
>SVMS01000014.1 GCA_015067255.1 Oscillospiraceae bacterium | reverse complement strand
GCTCTCTTGTAGTAAAAAAAGCGTAGAAGTTGGTGTGAAAAATGGCTGATTTAAACAAAGTAATTTTAATAGGCAGGCTTACGGCAGATCCGGAGCTTCGTCACACTGCGTCAAATTTGCCCGTTACATCCTTTTCAATTGCTATTAACAGGCGTTTTCAAAGGGACAGCGAGCAAAGAGCAGCTGATTTTATAAATATAGTTGCATGGCGTAATAACGCAGAATTTGTTTCTAAATACTTCAGAAAAGGTCAGTCCATACTTGTAATCGGTTCGCTTCAATCCCGTTCCTATGAGGATAAGGAAGGTAAGAAGCGCACTGCGTTTGAAGTTGTGGCAGATGAAATTCAGTTTGCCGAGCCTAAAAGAGACGGAGCATCATCTTCCGGTACCGAAATGACTTTTTCGGGTACTGCGCCTGCTGACGATTTTCAGCAGATAGCAGACGATGATGATTTGCCTTTTTAATTAATTAAGGAGGGAAATAAAATGGAAAACCAGGTTAAAGAAAAGAGCTTCCGCGCAGCTAAAAAGCAAAAGAAAAAGGTTTGCGTATTCTGCGTAGAGAAAGCTAAAGCAATAGATTATAAAGAACCCGCTAAGCTCAGAAAGTTTGTATCAGAGCGTTCTAAGATTCTGCCCCGCAGAGTTACAGGAACCTGTGCAAAGCATCAGAGAGAGCTTACAGTTGCTATCAAAAGAGCAAGACATCTTGCACTTATTGCTTACGTTTCTGACTAATATTTTACAATAACAATAAAAAACACTCTGCATCACTGCAGAGTGTTTTTTTGTTTTTCGTATACAAGAGCAAAAACGTGTTAAGCTTTATGCAAGAAGTAAAGCTTTAATGTTAAGAAGGTCAAGCAAATCACTTGTGCCGTTACGGTCATAGTCCATAGCCTGAGCCGATAAAGCGGAAGCTTCTTTGCCTATAAGCACGTTTCTTGCGCTGATAAGGTCAAGTACGTTTACTGTATTGTCTAAGTTAGCATCGCAGAACATAGTCCAACCGCCTGCAGCAACTGAATATACATATTTTCCTGCAGGGATTTCATAGCCGTTGATAGCTATGTTTTTGGTGATTTCAAAGGACATATCGTTTGATGCAGACATATTAAATGCGTTTACGGCATCAATCCAAACTGCAAAGCCGTTTTCGCTGACGCTTATCATAGCACAGTATTCGTTTCCTGTTTCAGCAATTTTGTCTCCCAGATTCATACCGTTGAAGACAAATGCTTCACGTACTTGATTTTTTACGGAAATATCGGGGCTTGCCTGTAAATTCACTTGAGTTGAATCTACAATAGCCTGAGAAAGACCGATGTGGAGAATGAAATAATTTGTATCGTCTGACATAGCGTTAGATGCGCCTGTGAGGCTAACGGGGATAAGCTCAACGGGCTCCTCTTCAACGTTGGAGGTCCATACACCTGCGGTCATTGTGTACTCAGCAGGAGCAAGATGATAACCGTTTAAAATTATTCCCTCTTTAAATTCAATTGAATAATTGCCTGCAGGGTCAAAGGACATACTGTTTCCACCCTCTGAATAAACGGAGAATGTAAGTCTGCTGTTTGTGCTTCCTGCAGAAACAATGCTTATACGGGGTAACCAGCGATGAGATGCGGTTCCTATGGGAGTGCCGTTTACATATACATATTTCTGAAGCATATTTACAAGCTCGTATGAGGGGTCTGCATTGGTGTTTACATCTGTATAGGGAGTATGAACACCGACAAGGTCAAGACCTACATTTTTATTAAGCATAATATGAATTTCATATTCGGTGCTGGAAATATCGCCTGTTTTCAATACAGGAACAGACCATTCCTGAGTGTTTTTGGAAAATTCAAATCTTGCGGGAAGAATATTATAGCCGTTTACAGTAAAGCCTTCTTCTATTGCGAACATATAATTGCTGTCAGCGGAGAAAGCAGCGGGACCTGAGGTTGCAAGTATTATTTGCATATAGGTAGCTTCGCCCTCAAAGCTTACAAAGCTGATAACAGGCTGATACTCGTGACCTGCGGCAGTCTGAAGAGCCTGAACGCTCTCATTTTGAAAATAGAATTTTGAAAGAATGTCTGTTCTGAGCTCAGGATAAGCAGTATCGCTTGCCTGCGCATTTATTTGATTAACTCCAATATTTTCACTAAAATATGCCTTAAAGGTTATTTCGTTTTCTGTTATGGAAACAGTTTCAACATGGCTTACAGTTGCAGTTTTTGTAAAAGTCCAGTTTCCGTCCGTAAGAGTGTGGATACCGGCTTCAATTTCACTGTTACCTAAAACTAAACCGGGGAGAAATTCGATTGTATAATTTTTTCCGTCATAGGATTGAGCAACACCGTCCTGCTTATAAAGGTCAAAATGAATATTGCTCTGATTGCTTCCTTCGATGTACTGCACCGAAACTCTGGGAAGATATGGAGAGTTAGCATACTTAAGAGGAATTCCGTTTATAAGGATTTTGCCTCCTACCTCTTCGATAAGGGCGTAATCGGGAGTTGCGTTAAGCTCAGCGTAATCAGTATGGATATTTGCTCCTGTAAATTCAATATTTTTATCAAGAACAAAGTCAATACTCCACTCGCCTGTTACACGGCTTATTACTTTAGCAACGGAAGCTTCTGCAGAAACGGGAGAAGCTGCCAAGGCAAATACACATGACAATAAAAGCACGCCGCTGACTAAAGCTGAAAGAAAACGTATTTTTTTGGATTTCATATAAAAAACCTCCTTTTTTATTAATATAGTATAAAATAAAAGCAATTACAATAGCCTTATGAGATAAATTAGTGGGTTTTTTTGTCATAAATTCAAAAAAATCAAAAGGAGTTTTGGTATATAAACAATTATAAATATTGAAATTATTTGTTTATTATGCTATTATGTTTTTATAAAAGCAAAAGGAGAAAAAGCAAAAATGAAAATATATACCACTCAGGAAAACATACTTAAGCAAATGATAAATATAATACGTGACGACCAGTTTCTTGTCAATGAATTACACGTTCACGAGTTTGTAGAAATAGAGATAATTTTGTCGGGAGTAGGCGTTCAGACTATAAACGGAAAAGAATATACCGTTAAAAGAGGGGACATTATTTTTCTCAAAAAAGGTGACTGCCACTCCTACTATTCAATAGATAAGCTCCTTTTAATAAACGTAATATTTTACTACTCTGTTTTTGACGATATGTGGGATTTACTCAGAACGTATTTTAGCGAGCAAGACATTGAATTTCCTAAGGTTATGCATCTTCAAAGCAAGGATATTGCATACGTTGAAGACATAGTATTAAAGGCGGAAAAGGAATTTATTGAAGAAAAGCAAGGCTACTATGCAATGATGAAATCCTACCTCACTATGTTACTTATACATATGGGCAGAATGGCAACAGGACAGCAGGCTCAGAAAACTGATATAACTATGCCTGCAATTCTTGACTACATCGACTCCAATTATATCAATCTGCGCCTTGAAAATATAGCCGATCGCTTCGGTTATTCCACCTCGTATTTTTCTAAATTCTTTAAGAAAAAAATGGGTATAAGCATTGTAGAATACGTCAACAAAAAACGGCTTAATAAAGCCATTGAGCTGATATTGGGAACTGATATTTCGATAGAGGAAATATGCACTGAGCTTGGCTTTAACGATAAGAAGCATTTTTATAACATTTTTAAAAGATATACAGGAAGTACACCGGGCAGCCTGAGAAAAAAAGAAAAACAGTAAATTTTACGACAAAATACCCTACTGTTTTAACTTGTATTACCATTGAAAAAAGCTTGTTTTTATAATATTATTTTTGTAGTATAGGGGAATACCATCAGTGTAATTTCTAAAATTTTAAAAATCGTAGTATTTTTTGTCTTATAGGAGGTGTCGGAAATGTTGAAAAGTAAAATATCGGCAATTTTACTGTTCTTTGTCCTTTTGTTTAATTTTGTTTTTGCAGTTCAGGCTGAAAATAACAGTGTTCAACAGAATACCGATATCTCGGGCTATAATTATACATACGGAAAATATCTTGAGGATAACGGAGAGATTAAAGAGTTTGAAGCAAAGGCTCAGGTTGACATAAGCGAAGATACAATCTTTGAAAGCTATGCAGACAGAGAAAAGGTTGTAATTCTCAAAAATGCAGGTGATAGTGTCTCGGTAAAGGTTGATATAGAGCAGGAGGGCTATTACTGTATTTATCTTTCCTATTGCGCAGTAGTTGAAACAGAGCGTGAAATAGAGCTTTGCGTTAAAATAGATGGGCAGGTTCCTTTTTTTGAAGCAAACGATATTTCTTTAAAGCGTACATATACAAGTAAAAATGATGTTTTTGAAACAGACCGCAATCAAAACGAGCTTCGTCCTGAGCAGGAGCAAATAGCTAAGTACAGCACAGTTGCTCTTTATAACCAATCGAACGGAATGAGCGACCATTATCGGTTCTTTTTTACACAAGGCATACATTCGTTGGATATTGTCGCTGTAAACGGCGGAGTTTGTATAGAACAAATAGAAGTGGCAACTGACGGTAAGGTTGTTGGTTACAGTCAATATATTTCCTCTTATCAAAATGAACGTTATGAAGGCGAGCCTCTTATAATACAGGGAGAAAAGGAAGCTCTTAAGTCAGACGCTTTACTTTATCCGTTGGCTGATAAGTCAAGCTGTGCAACTTATCCCTTTGACGAAAAAAGAGTAAGACTTAATATGATAGGCGGAACAAACTGGTCTTCTCCTTCTCAATGGATAGAATGGAATATCGACGTAGAAACAAGCGGACTTTATGAAATAGCTTTAAGGCTTCGTCAGAACGAGCTTAACGGAATGAACTGCTACCGTACAATTTATATTGACGGGGAAATACCGTTCAAGGAAATGGAAGGCTATGGCTTCGGGTATGACCGTTCCTGGAAAATCGAAACACTTTCCGATGAAAACGGCACTCCTTATCTTTTCTATCTGGAAAAGGGAAAGCATGCCTTGAGAATGGAAGTTACAACAGGTGAAATGAAGGATATAATAGCTGACTTTGAAAAGCTATTGACTGATGTAACAGACATTTATACTGATATCATTATGATAACTGGCACATCTCCCGACCTTTACCGTGATTACAACTTAGAAAAATCCGTCCCTAATCTTATTGAGCGCCTTACAAATATAATGCAAGGCTTGGAAAAGGGACTTGACAACATGGAGGAGATGTCCCACTCAACCGCGGCTCAGGCTTCTTCTGTAATGACTCTTTCAGAGCAGATAAAAAGCTTTATTGAAAAGCCGAGAAGTATTGCTTCGAGAGTTTCAAATCTTAAATCCAATATAAGCGCATTTTCTGCTTGGCTTCTTTCGGCAAGCAATTATCCGATATATGTGGATTATATTGCTTTAGGAAATAATCTTCAAAAAAATCTTAAGGCAAACGCAGGATTTTTTGAGTCTGCAGTGAGCCTTTTTAAGAGCTTTATTTACTCGTTTTTTGTCGATTACGACAGTATCGGCGGCGCTGAAGGTACAGAAAAAATAGATGTCTGGCTTTCTGCGGGACGTGACCAGGCTCAAAGCCTAAGCAATCTTATTGTAAAATATTTTAAAACCGACAATAACGCAAGTGTAAATTTGAAATTAGTACAGGGAAATCTTGTGGAAGCAGTTGTGGCAGGAAACGGGCCCGACATTGCTTTGAATATCGGAATGAGCGCCCCTGTTGACTATGCGGCAAGAGGAATTCTTGTCCCCTTGAGCGATTTTGAGGACTTTGATTCATTTACAAAGAAGAACTTTTATGATAGCGCCCTTAAGCCTTATGGCTATAAGGAAAAATATTACGCTCTGCCTGAGGTTCAGGAATTTAACGTAATGTTTTACCGTACCGATATTTTTTCGGAGCTTTCGCTTAAAGTTCCTGAAACATGGAAAGAGCTTAAGGATATAGTACCGATTCTTGCAAGAAACAATATGGACGTGGGTATTCCAAGCATTACTCAGACCGTTGCAGGTACGATAAATACAGAGCCGCCAAAAATGCTGTATACTTTCCTGATGCAAAACAAAGTGGAGCTTTATAACAGCAATCTTACAGGCAACAATCTTAATAGCACCGAAGCAATAGATGCTTTTAAACAGCTTACCGATTTATATACCGAGTTTGGATTGCCTGTGTATTACGATTTTCCCAACCGTTTCAGAACAGGAGAAATGCCCATAGGTATAGCGCCTCTTTCAACCTATAACTATCTTTCCTTTGCAGCACCGGAAATTTCGGGCAAATGGTCAATTTCGTTAATTCCCGGCACTCCCGATGAAAACGGTCTTAACCGTACAAGTGAGTTTACGGGAGTATCTTCAATAATGTTCAAGTCCTGTAAAAACTACGAGCTGGCTTGGGAGTTTATGAAATGGTGGACAAGTGAGGACGCTCAATACCGTTACGGTATGGAGGTTGAAACAATTCTCGGTCCTTCGGGAAGATACTTAACTGCAAATAAAAACGCATTTGAAAAAATCCCGTGGCCTTCAAGTGCAGTAAAGGTTATAAAGGAACAGTGGGAAAACGTCAGCACCTTTGAACAGGTGCCGGGAAATTATTTTGTAAGCAGATATCTGACAAACGCTATATCCGATGTTATACTGTCAAATGATACGGCGAGAACCGTGCTTGAAAAGTACGGAGAAATAATAGACACTGAGCTTAAGAGAAAAAGCGCTCAGCTTGAGATTATAGGAAGGTAATTATTATGAAAGGACAGGAGATTTCTTTAAGAAAAAGAATAGCTAAGTCAAAAGTAAGTTATCTTATGCTTTTGCCATTTTCCTTATTCTTTTTTCTGTTTATGCTTTTTCCGATTATAATATCGGTTATACTTTCTTTTACATCCTACGATTATTTTAATACTCCTGTTTTTGTTGGTCTTGATAATTTTGCATCCTTGCTTTTGTCTGACAATGAGTTTATTACGGCTATACAGAACACTTTGCTTTTTGCCGTTATTACAGGACCTTTAAGCTACGTGCTGTGCTTTTTTATAGCGTGGCTTATAAACGATTTGAGCAAAGGACTCAGGTCTTTTATCACCTTCGTTTTTTATGCGCCTTCAATTTCAGGTCAGCTGTACGTTGTATGGCAGATTATACTCAGCTCGGACCAATACGGAATTGTAAACGGCTTGCTTATGAAATACGGAATAATAAATGAGCCTATGCTTTTCCTTAAAGACCCTGAAATGATATTGGGTATTTTAATTTTAGTTCAGCTGTGGCTCAGCTTAGGTACAGGCTTTCTTGCTTTTGTAGCAGGCTTTCAGATGATAAACCCCGACCTTTACGAAGCCGGCGCAATAGACGGTATTCATAACCGTTGGCAAGAGCTTTGGTATGTGACTTTGCCTCAGATGAAGCCTATGCTTCTTTTCGGTGCAATAACTCAGATAACTACCTCTTTTTCCGCAGGAGATATAAGCCTTCAGCTTTGCGGATATCCCAGTATAAACAACGCAGGTCTTACCGTTACCCTGCACGCCTATGACTATGCTAACATAAGGTATGAAATGGGATATGCCTGTGCGATAACTCTTTTATTGTTTGTGTTTATGTATCTGATACACAAGATTATAGACACAGGAATAAACCGTATAGGAAGGTGACGGTGAAGATGAACAGAATTTCGAAGAAAAAGAAGCTTAATCGCTCCTTGGGCGGAAATATTATAACGATAATGTTTTTGTTTGTTTTGGGAGTATTTATGATAATTCCCCTTGTTTACACCGTTGCAAGCTCAATTAAGCCGGTTGAGGAATTTTTCATTTTCCCGCCTAAGTTTTATGCTATCAATCCCACAGCCGATAATTTTCTTGATTTATTTGACATAGCGGCAAATCTCAGAGTACCTTTTCCAAAATATGTGTATAATACGGTTTTTGTAGCCTTTGCAGGAACTACAACGGTTGTTTTTATCAGTATTATGGGCGCTTATGTGCTTTCAAAGCACGATTTTCTCGGCAAAAATTTATATAACAAAATAATAGTTCTTTCGCTTTTATATACAGGAAATGTGCTTGCCGTTCCCAGATATCTTATAACTGCAAAATTAGGCTGGCTTGATACTCCTATGGCAATTCTTGCTCCTGTCTTTTCTTCAACCTTGGGTATATTTCTTTTAAGACAGTTTATGTCCACAGTGCCTAACGCCGTTATTGAATCGGCAAGGATAGACGGGGCGGGAGAGATGCGAATATGCTTTGGCATAGTTACACCTGCCGTAAAGCCTGCGTGGATAACGGTTGTTATTTTTACTTTTCAGTCACTTTGGAACAGCAATGGTAACGGAATGATTTTTACAGAGTCAAAAAAGCTTTTGCCTGCTATGCTGACACAGATAATATCCTCGGGAATGTCCCGTGCAGGTGCAGGTGCAGCGGGAACGTTGCTTATGATAATTCCGCCTGTGCTTGTCTTTGTACTGTTTCAGCGAAAAATTATTGAAACTATGGCAAATTCAGGAATTAAAGAATAAAAAGAAAGGGGACTGCGATATGAAAAGAATATTTATAATAGTTGCAATACTGCTTTTTGTAATGCCAATGAGCGCATATGCAGTCTCCAACTATAACGATTATACCTATTCTGTAACAGGAGAAGCAGTACCTTCTCCCCAAACCTATATCTATGAAAAAAAGCTTGATGTCAAAGAAAAAACGGGAAAAGAGCTTTCTGCTCCCTCAGATATGGCTCACGATAAAGACGGAAACCTTTATGTTATAGACTGCGAGAACAACAGATTGGCTGTATTTGACAGCAGTGATAATTTTGTCAAGGAAATACTGCCTACACAGAATATGTCTTTTGCTGATTGTACCGGTATTTTTGTAACTGATGAAAAAATATTCCTTTGTGCAAGCGACAAAGGGGAAATATATGTCGCTGAGAAAAATACCTGTATTTTTGAAAAGCTTGATTTTGTGCCTTCTCAGATAGTAGGGGACGATTTTAAATTCAAGCCTCAGCGCCTGAGTGTAGACTCTACGGGTATAATACAGATTGTGTGTAAGGGCGACTACAACGGACTTATCACTGTTGACCAATTTGGAAAAATGATAGGCTATTTCGGCTCAAATAAAATTCAGGCTTCTCTTTCCGTTATAGCTTCACAGTTCTGGAAAAACATTTTCACAGAAACTCAGCAAGCCAATATGAAACAGACTATTCCCGTTGAATTTACAGGAGTTTGTGTGGACAATAACGATTTTATATATACCGTTACCGCAAGCACTGAAAATTCTATGCAGGAAATAAAAAAATTCAATCCCTACGGCAATAATATTTTGAAATATAATTCCGATTTTCCCGAACGTAAAATTGGAAACGGAGATTACGGCGACCTTCGTATTATATCAGATGCGGGAACTACTCTTGACAGCTCTTTTCAGGATATAGCTGTTGATAATGACGGCTTTATTTATGCTCTTGATGTTACAAGAGGCCGTATATTCCAATATTCTCAGGACAGCGTGCTTGTGGCTGTATTCGGAGGTATAGGAGAACAAAAGGGCACCTTCAGAAATCCGTGTGCTTTATCTGTATACGGTGAAAAGGTGTATGTTCTTGACAATACAAAAAATGCCGTATTTGTGCTTTCTCCTACCGAATATACAAACAGCATAAAAGAAGCTTTTATACTCGACAGCAAGGGAGAGTATGTGCAGGCTATGCCCATATGGCAGAAAATATACGAGAAAAATGCCAATTATCAGGCGGCTTTATCGGGTATAGGTATGGGATATTACAAGCAGGAAGAATACCGTACTGCTATGAGATATTTTTCCTTGTCTGAGGACAGAGAAAAATACGATATGGCATATTCCGCTTTCAGAATTGAATTTATGAGAAAGAATTTCATCTTTTTTGCTTTGGGCGCAGTCGTTTTGTTTGTACTGCTAATAGTTAAGCTTAATAATATAAAAAAGAGGGGTGGAAAAGATGAAACAATGGATTGACAGAAAATTTTTAAACCCCATTAAATACATAACGGCCCCCTTTGATTGTTCAGAACAGATAAAATATAAAAAGGCGGGTGCGATATGGCAGATATTTTGTCAGCTTGCCCTTGTATTTATTGCAAGAATATTAACTCTTGTGCTTAACGGCTTTCTCTTTAACACCGCAAAAATCGAAAACGTAAATCTTTTGCTTGAAGCGGCGATAATTACTGCGCTGTACGCTTGCTTTATTGTAAGCAACTGGGCTTTTTGTGCTTTGACAGAGGGAGAAGCTACTTTTATTGAAATTTCACTGTTACAGGCTTTTCTCTGACACCGTATATCATAGCTTCCTTTATAAATACGGTGCTGACAAATCTTTTGGTATTGAGAGAGCAAGCCTTTATAGAAATAATATCAACAATAGGAATTATATGGTCGGTGCTTTTGCTTATGATAGGAATGAAAGAGGTTCATAGGTTTACTATGAAAAAAACCGTATTTTCTCTTGTTGTATGTATTGTATTTATGGCATTGATAGCCTTTTTGTGCGTCATAGTATTCAGTATGACACAACAGTTTTTGATATTTATAATGAACATATATAACGAGATAGTTTTCAGAATGTAAGAAGGAGGGGAATAACGTGAAAAGGATTGTTGCTGTGCTTATTACCGCTATAACTGTTTTTTGTTGCGGCTTTTGTGTCTGCGCTGAGGCTCAGCCACAGGAAACGCAGGTTATTGCCCAAAATTCGAAGCTTATTCTCAATGCAAACCTTTCAAACGGAGACTTCTTTGTAACCGAAAAAGCTTCCGGAGATATCTATTGCTCACAGCCGTTTCTTGAAAAGCCCGATGACAATGCCGTGGGTATGGAAAGAACCAATATGATGTCTCAGATAACAGTAGAATACATAGATGCAAAAAAGAATACCTTTGTTAAAAACTCAAAGGTTGCAGTTATAAATAAAAGCTCCCTTTCCGGCACTAAAAATGGCAATGGTGTTCGTTTTGAATACAATTTCAAAGAAGAAAATTTTGTAATACCCGTGGAAATTACTCTTGAAGAGGACAGACTTTGCGTAGATATTATCGCAAGCGAGATAAAAGAAACAGGGGAGAATAAAATAATTTCAATTTCCCTTTTGCCATATTTCGGAGCAACATACGCAGATGAAAAGGGATATTTATTAGTTCCCGACGGAAGCGGCGCAATTGCAGAATTTAATTCTATGACCTCATATAAATTCGGATATTCAAAAGAAGTTTACGGGGAGGATCCCATACTTTATAAAAAGTTTAAGGATACAGTTGAAGAAAAGGTATATATGCCGATATTCGCAATTAAACGCGAAAAATCGGCAATGTTTGCAATAGTTGAAGACGGTGCGGCTGTCTGCACAATCAATGCAGACCTTGCAGGAATAAAAACAAGTTATAACAGCGCAGGAGTAACCTTTAACTATCGCGCTCTTGATACCACTCATCTGGCGGAAATGAGTAACGAGGACAGAGTTTTATACGTTGTCCCCAAAAAGCCTTACAGCAAAGAAAAATTCAGAGTCGGCTATTATTTTCTTGAGGGAGAAAATGCCGATTATTCGGGAATGGCTGAGCTTTACAGAAATTATTTAATTGACAAATATAATTTATCTGATAAAAAATCACAGGGTATAGCTTTAAATCTTTCTTATCTTGCTTCTGCCGAAATCAAAAAAAGCTTTTTAGGTATTCCCTATACGGGACAGGTTACGCTGACAACCCTTGATGATGTTTCAAAGGCTCTTGAAAAATTTGAACAAAACGGTAACGGCAGCGTTTCTGTGTCGATGCTTGGAGCTTTCAAGGGCGGTCTTTACGGTAAAATACCTACAAACCTTTCCATAAATAAAAAAATAGGAAACGTAAAAAAGATTAATACTCTTATTGAAAAAAATAAAAACATTTATTTGCTTGCTGATATACAAAAGGTATATAAGGGCGGAAACGGAATTTCCTCTATAACGGGAGTAAGCCGAAGCGTCAGCGGAGCAAGAGCAGAGCAGTTCAGCTATTATCTCAATACCTTCGATAAAAATCACAGCTTTAAAAAATGGTATCTTATATCGGCTTTGAATTTAGAAAAAATATCAGATACAATAGCAAAATCGGTTAATAAAATAAACGGTGCTTTCGGAATTTATAACAGCGGTGCCAATTTGTATTCCGATTATGATAAAAACAATATTTTTGACAGACAGGCTATGTTGGATATCACACAAACAGCCTTTGAAAAAATATCAAATGCTTCAGAGGGTATTTATTTTAAAGATGCCTTTATATACTCTTTAAGCACTGCCAATATGATTTCTTCTGTTCCTATGAAATCAAGTCAGTATGATATGCTTACAAAAGATATTCCTTTTTATCAGATGGTTATTCACGGTATATGCGACTATGCTTCAAATTCGGTAAACCTTGAAGGAGATACTGAGCTTGCAATTCTCAAGAGTATTGAGTACGGTGCAGCGCCCGACTTTTCTCTTATTGTGCGAAATACGGATATAATACATAAAACATCTGAAAAAGGCTATTATTCCTGTAACAGTGCTGTGTGGGAAGAGAGAATACATACTCTTTATAACAGTACAAGAAGCTTTTATAAAGCTGTCGCAGGTCAGTATATGACAGCTCACAGAGAGCTTGAAAAGGACGTTTTTGAAACAGTTTACCAAAACGGCTACAGCGTTATAGTAAACTATTCAGATAAGGATATTTCAGTAAACGGAAACACCGTAAAGGCTGAAAGCTATTGCTTTTTAAAAGGGGGCGTTGCTTATGAAAATTAAAAGCAGGAGCTCCTATGAAAAAAGGCTTGAAAGATACGGAATAATGTTTATTTTGCCGTGGCTTATAGGCTTGGTTTTGTTTTTTATAAAGCCTATTGCTTATTCGCTGTATTATAGCTTTTCGAGCATAAGCTTCGGAGCTGACGGAATAGAAAGCGCATGGATAGGCTTTAAAAACTATAATGAAATTTTCTTTGAAAATACAGAATACCTGCCTGCTTTGTTAGACGCTTTTAAAAACATTGTTTCGGAAGTGCCTCTTATTCTTGCCATAAGCTTGTTTTTAGGACTTATTTTAAGCAAGAAATTTATAGGAAGAACTTTTTCCAGAGTTGTACTGTTTTTACCCGTTATAATCGCCTCTTCAATAGTAATAACGCTTTTGAAAAATGATATATTTGCACAGAACATAATGAAGGGCGATGTTAATTCAACTCTTTTCAATGCTACGGGAATTACATCTATGCTCAACAATATGAATGTACCTTCAAAAATTACAGAAGCCCTTACGGGAGTAATAAACAATATTTTTGACCTCATATGGCAAAGCGGAATACAGATATTGCTTTTTCTGAGTGCAATACAGTCAATTCCCAAATCCTTTTATGAGGCAGCGCAGATTGAGGGTGCAAACGCTTGGATTTCGTTCTGGAAAATAACATTTCCTATGCTGTTGCCCACTGTACTTGTAGCTACTGTATACAGTATTATTGACTCCTTTACAGGCTATGATAACCCTGTTATCAAGCTTATAGATGTTGCATACAAGGAAAATATGCGCTATGCATATGCAAGTGCTATGTCGTGGGGCTATTTTGTACTTATAATGATTGTGCTGGCACTTGTATTCTTCTTCGTGGGAAGAAATACGAAACATAGCGAGTATTGAGGTGAGAATATGACAAAGATACACGCTTTAAAAACAACACGGCATATAGCATATGCCATTGTCAGAGCAATACTTTTATTGGAAATATCTTATATAGTGCTATATCCTTTACTCTATATAATCAGTATTGCTTTTCGTCCGGCGGCTCAGGTTGAGGACCCCAATATAGTATGGATACCCACTCAGTTTACCCTTGAAAACGTTATTTCGGTATGGAATTTTATAGACTATCCAAAGGCTTTATTTAATACTTTTTATCTTGATGCTATAAGCGTTGTTATACAGACAGCTGTGTGCTGTATGGTAGGGTATGGCTTTGCAAGGTTTCCCATACGCTTTAAAAATATACTTTTTGCAATAGTTATTTTTACTATAATAGTACCGCCCTCAACAACGGTCATATCCTCGTTTTTGCAGTACCGTAATTTTGATGCATTCTATATTATTTCAACAATTAAATTTATATTTACGGGAGATTTCAGCGGAGTTAATATTCTTGATACTCCCTTGGTGCTGTATCTTCCCTCGATGTTTGGAATGGGAATAAGGTCAGGCTTATTTATCTTCATTTTCAGGCAGTTTTTCAGAAATGTTGCCAAGGAGCTGGAGGAAGCCGCATATATTGACGGCTGCGGTGCTTTCAGATGCTTTTTGAAGATAATGGTGCCTATTGCACGACCTGCCATACTTACTACATTTCTTTTCTCTTCCGTATGGTATTGGAACGATACTTTTTATTCCACGGTATTTTTGGATAACGTTAAAACCGTTTCCTCTTCTCTCCAGTATTTGTCCGATAACCTTTCGCTTCTCAGCCCCTTAGGAGCTGCGATAGACCGTTTCCAAAGCGTAACGCTTATTCAGGCAGGCTGCTTTTTAACGGTTATTCCCTTGGTAATAATGTATGCTTTCTTGCAAAAGTTCTTTACGGAAAGCATTGAAAAAACGGGAATAGTAGGCTAATCAAAAACGGCATTACCGTTGCCGCTTTAAATACGGTAAATTCTACAAAAAAGCTTGAGTGCAGAATGGAGAAGAACTATGAAAAAGACATTTATTTCATTGGTACTTATTGTTGCAGTGCTTATTCAGGCAGTAACCTTTATATCGGTATTTGCTGTTACTGAAACCGCAAACGTAACAGGTGTCAGAAGCAGGGTACAGGGAAATTATTATATCCTTGATATTGATACTGATAAGGCTCTTGCAACTGATCAGGTTGTAAATTTGCAGGCATCTGCCGATGCGGCAATTAAAACAGCTGTAAGAGAAAAAATATATATCAACGGAAAAGCAGTCGGAGAGGGCTGTACTCTTGCAGGACACGATTATGCCGCAATGGTAAGTATAAACCAAAACGGAATTTGTATATGGATAGACCTTCAGAATGTATTTAATATAACTATTTCTTCAGATGCCAATATAGAAATAAAAGAAGGTCTTGAGCTTGGCGGATATAATATTGGAGCAGTAAAATATAATTATACAGCTTCAACAACTCTATGGGCAAAAGCAGGACAGCCTTCTCAAGTGCCCACAGACACAGTAAATATAACGGGATTAAAGCCTATTGATGTGGCTTCCGATCCCAATTATATCTTTTTCCAGATGTATTTTGACAAAAACGTACAGGCAGATTACGCTCATATGCAAGCATCCTCCGATGCAACTCTTAAAGCTCTTGTAGGAAGCTGTATTATAATAAACGGTAAAAGTGTTTCTCAGGCACTGACAGAGGGCGGAGATTATGAGGTTATGATTCACACCGAAAATAACGGTGCACATATTGCCATATGGACAGGACTGACAAATAAAGTCTCCCTTTCAACTACTGCAGATGCAGTTGTTATAGTTAAAGAGGGACTTGTTATAAACGGATATAAGGTAAATCCCGTAAAATGTACCTTTACCGCACAGAGTGCTACATGGGCTGTTGAGCCTTATGACGAAAATGATGATGACGACGATGATTACGATGACAACAACGGTGGCGGCACAATTCCTCCTCCTGTAGTAACAGATATGAGCCCTGTTTCAGTTTCTGAGTTTATGGTTTCTGAAAGCCATATATACTTTGAAATAGATTTTGATAACAGCGCAAATGTTGAGCTTTATCAGCTTCAAAATTCAACTGACAGCGAATATGTAAATTATAAAGATAAGATGTTTATAAACGGAAAAAGCGTAGGAGAAGCAATGGAGGACACAGGCGACCAATACGTCGCTATGCTTCACATTATAAAGGGCGGCTCTGCTCTGTCAGTATGGATGGGAGCAAGCAATCCTTTTAACGCAGGTCTTGATAAAAAGACAGTTTTCAGAGTAGTATCAGGCGTAACGGCAAACGGAATAAAAATAAAGCCTTTCAAATGCACCTTTGACCCCGAAACAAAGCTTTGGACAGCAGAGCTTACAGCAGAAAACGAAGACGCTTCCAATGATTATGTTGAAGATAAGAGCGTAAAGATTACATCGGTAAGTAAATTTACAGATACAGATGATCCCAACTTCAAGAAAATAACTGTTACTCTTTCAAAATCTATAGGCACAGTTGAAGGAAATATTCAGGCAAGCACAAAGAGTGAGCTTGAGGAGCTTAAAAACAGCATCAGAAAAAATATTATACTTAACGGAAAATCAATTGACAAGCTTTGCACAGACTCAGGGGACAACTATAAAGCTATGATACATTTTTCTGCCAACGGCGACAGCTTTGATATCTGGGTTTCTGCTTCAAACGATTTTTCTTGGACAGCTGATAATAATTGCTCTATCGAAATAAAGCCTCAGCTTACTGTTAACGGATATACCTTTGAAGCACAGCTCTTTAATTATTCAGCTTCTTCTCGGGAATGGGGTGCGGGAGTAGTTTCAAATCCCGAAACCTCTGATAATATTATTTATTTAAGCATACTTGCATCGGCAATTTTCATACTTTTTACAACAATAATGATAAAACAAAAAAGGAATGGTTAATATGAAGAAAATAATATCTCTTATTCTTTGCTTAGTGCTTGGAATTTCTTTTGCAACAGCAGTATCCGCAGAAACTGTAACAGCAAGCTTTGAAATAATGAACGGCGGAAACGGAATAGAGGTTTCTCAGGATGCAAGCTGTCATTTTGTAACTATACTTATTAACAAAAAAACCACGCTTTTAAGTAACCTTCAGGGCCTTGACAATGAGTGTGCTTCTTCTTTTAGAAAATTTCTTTATCTTGACGGTAAAAGCGTAATGGATTGGATTAAGAAAAGCGGCGGAGACGAATATCAGGTAATGGTGCATTTCCTTGCAGGAGATACTCCTACTCAGAGTAAACTCTCTCTTTGGTTTGACCGTTCAAAGCCCTATTTACAGTTTGAAAGAGATGAAATGCATACCATTGAGTTCAAAGAAGGACTTCTTACTTCCGACGGAGATACAATTGCGGCAAATAAATATCTCTATACACCTGAAACAAAAAAATGGGTTAGGGTAGATAATTTTGACAATATTGATTTCAGCGGAAATGTTTTAAAATATAAAACAGCAGATTCTCCTGCATCCTCTGAACAGCCTTCATCTTCTTCACAGGTGTCTTCAACACCTTCTTCGGAGCCATCTTCAGAGCCTTCTTCAGAGCCTTCTCAGCCCACATCTTCACAGGAGCCCTCTGAAAATCAGTCATCTTCATCTCAGGTAACAGATAACGATGCTGACGAAGATAAAGACCATGGCGTTTGCGTGCCTCTATGGGCAACTATAGTAATTGCACTTGCGGCTGCGGCGGTAGCTTCTGTAGTAACATTTTTTGTTATGAAGTCAATTCAAAAGAAAAAATAACTCGTTAAAAGGGTGATAAAATGAAAAAAACAGCTTTGTTTGTTTCTATTGTTCTTATTTTATGTTTTATTTGCAGTTGTTCGGGAAACACGGCAACAACGGGCGGCTACGGAGCTTACGGCTCTGTAAACCTTGACGCTCAGTCTGATTTCCAAAGAAAAGATGCTGACGTTACAGAGGCTAAAATTGTTACCGTAGGAAACATTCCGAGACTTTATATTGACGGAAAGAACACAGCTCCTCTTTTCTTTTGGGGAAACACTTCTTTCACTTTTGGCTCACAGGCTACTATGTCAAGTCAGATTGATTTGGCTACAAGAAGCGGTGTCAGTATAATAATGACTGAAGTAAATTTTGCCACTATGGTAGATGACGAAGTATACGATTTTGCTCCTATCGACAGTAAGCTTAATTATATTCTTCAGAGAAATCCCGATGCTAAAATAATGATAAGAATATCACCTTCCACAGGAAAATCAATGTTCTGGGAGGATCTTTTCCCGGGAGATGCAAAGCGTTTCGAAGACGGAACAAGAGCAGACAGCGTGTCCTTTGCCTCTGAACAGAGAGTTACATATGCTGTTAATGCTGCAAAGGCGCTTGTTGAACATATTCTTTCCAATAAAAAATATTCAAATTCCGTTATCGGATATCATTACGGCTACGGAGAATGGTTCCAAAGCACTCAGGAAGACGTTGACTTTTCAAGAGCTATGCTTAAATGCTACAAGGAGTACGTAAAGGAAAAATACGGTACTGTTGAGGAGCTTCGCAAGGCTTGGGGAGATGACAGCGTTGATTTTGATAACATTACAATAAAAGCACCTCCCGGAAGCAGTTTAACCTCTGCGGTGGACTATAATACAATGAAGCTTCCTGAGGACCAAAGATTTGTAGATTATTACGAAGCCTTGAACTACAATGCGGCAGATATTATCTGTCTGCTTGCAAAAACCATTAAGGAGGCATCAGGCGGAAGAAGTCTGTTTATGACTTTCTACGGATATGCGTGGGAAGTGCCCGGTCCTAAATCCGCACACAACGGACTTACAAAAATATTAGAGGACGAAAATGTTGACATTATCAGCAGTCCTCTTACCTATAACGACCGTATGGAAGGTGGCACAGGCGGTCTTATGTCATTGGCAGACTCCCTTGCGGCGCACAATAAGCTCTGGGTAATGGAAAACGATTTAAGAACTCTTGATAGTAACGTTTCTGTATACGAAGAGCCTGACGCAGAATACAATCTCAAAACTGAGAGCGAAGAGTCTGCTATCGAAATACAGAAAAGAGAATTCGGTCTTATTTTGTCCCGTAATATAGGTATGTACTGGATGGATTTATGGGGCACAGGCTGGCAAAACAACTCTGCTTACTGGAATGAATACGAAAAAATGATAAAGCTTTACAACGATTATGCCGCTTCCTTTGACGGCTTTAAGCCCGATGTGGCAGTTGTTGTTGACGAATCAAGCGTAAATATGATTTCAAATACTACAACCTTCGTAGAGAATATGTTCTATAAGCAGAAAAATATATTCTATAGTGCCGGAGTTACTTTCGGCCTGTATGAAACCTCTGTTGCTGTATCCGATTACGTGGATGCAAAGCTTTATATCTTCCTTAATCCTTGGGATATAAGCGACAAGGAAGCAGAAAATATCAAAAAGAATATTATAGACAAGGGTAAAACGGTTCTTTGGGTAAACGGCTTTGGACGTCAAAGCGCTGAAAAAATCAAAGAGCTTACAGGAATGAATATAAAGCATAAGGACGAAACTGAAACGCTTTGCACAGTGCTTGCAACCTCTGAGCATCCGATAATTGACGAGCTTAGCGGAAAAATACAGATATTCAATGACGAAACCGCAAATCCCTATTTCTATGTTGAAGATGATACAGCGGTAACCTTAGGAAAATATGACCTTAACGGACTTGTTTCCTTTGCGGCAAAAGAAACAAACGGCTATAAGAGTGTTTTCTACGGCGGCACCTTGCTTACTGAGTCTATTGTAAGAGCTGTGGCAAAATACGCAGGCGCAAACATCTTTATTGATACAAACGATACTTTAACGGGAAATCACAACTTTATAAGCGTACACGCTGCTACCGCCGGAGAAAAGACCATAAAGCTTCCTATGAAAACCGACGTTTACGATTATTATGAGGAAAAATGGTATTCGGGAGTAGAGAGCATAAATGTTTCTATGGAAAAAGGACAGACAAAATTCTTTTTCTTTGGCAATAAGGCTCAAATCAAAAAGGTTGGTATTGCAAAATGAGAAACGATTACAGCCATATACAAGGCAAAGACCCGAGAGTAACGGCAGAGCTTAAAATAAAAAACGGTGCACCGAGAATTTTTATTGACGGTGAAGAAATGCCGCCCTTTATGTTTTTTGGCAATACAGAGGTAAACGATTGGCGAAACACCCTTGCCGATGAGTTTAAGCTGGCGGCAAAGCACGGCGTACATATGCATTCTATGGTAATGAATATTCCGTTGGCAGACGAAGAGGATTTTTCTCATTTTAACGAAACAATGGAATATGTCTTGAAAAATGATCCTGAGGCAAAGATTTTCCTCAGAGTAAATGTACCCCGTCAGCCTCTTGAAGCTTGGAAAACTAATGATGCAGACGGACTTGGCGTGTATGAGGATAACAGACAGGATATTATAAACATTTACCATGAAAAATGGATAGAACAGGGAACAGCAGGCCTTGTTCATCTTGTCAGATATATTCAAAGTATTGAGCGTTATGACAAAAGTGTTATCGGCTATCACCTTTTTCCGCCCGGAATAGGTGAGTGGATGTCAATGATGGGACACGTCAGCGGAGTTGATACAAGTCCTGCGGCAACAAGAAGATTTAACGAATATCTTACCGACAAATATAAAACCGATGAAGCAATCAGCAGGGCGTGGGGAAAGGCTGTAGAGTTAGGAAATATAAAAATCCCCATCCCACCTTGCAATATAAACATAAGAGAGGATAAAAATCCTAAAAATAAAATTTTCGTGGATTTGAGAGCAAATCCCGATATAGCTGACCTTTATGACTTTATATCCGATTTCAATATTCGTATGATGGACGAGCTTTCTGAGGCTGTGAAAAGAGCAACAAACTTTAAAAGCCTTGTTATGAATTTTTACGGATATCTCTTTGAGCTTGGGGACCCTAAAACAGGACATAACTCCTTGGGCAAGCTGTTAAAATCACCTTATGTTGATATTTTGTGCAGTCCCATAGGATATCTTGACCGTATGGAAGGCGGATATATGTCCTATATGTCCCCGGTAGATACTATTTTAGCAGCGGGAAAGCTTTGGTTTGTTGAGGATGATACAAAGACCTATCTTTCTCCCGATGACGGAAAGGGAGAAGGGGATCCGTTCAATCATAAGGTTTCCAATTTAGAAAACACGTTGGAAATTCACAGAAGAAATATGCTTGGTATAATAAGCAGAGGTACGGGCATCTGGTGGATGGATTTATGGGCAAACGGTTGGCTTAATTCCCCTGAAATGTGGGAAAACAATCAAAAGCTTATAAAAACATATCTGCAATATGCCTCCCGATATAAGTGGGGAGAAAGTCCCGACGTTGCTCTTGTAGGCGACGAGGACGGTATAAAATCGGTTTATGAGCCGTGGGACATTACAAAATCATTTCTTGAAAATAATATGGGAGCCTTTCATCACAGCGGCTTATCCTTCGGACAGTATTTACTTGAGGATATTTTGAACGGCACTGCAGACGATTGTAAGCTATATGTATTCTCAGGCGCTTATTATATGGATGAGGACAAGAAAAACCGTATTAAGAATTGGCTTAATAAAAAGAAAAGAAATGTTTTTTGGCTTTTCGGAGCTGATACTTCAAAGGGTGAGTATTTATCTGAAATTACAGGCTTTGATGTTAAAAAGTTTGAAAATAATGAGAATACCGCAGTTGACCTGCCCTTTGACCACAAGTTTATCTGCGAAAGAAAGGTAAGCCCCGTCTATTATATTGATGACAGTACAGCAACTGAGCTTGCATATTTTAAGGACAGCGGCAAATGTGCTTTTGCGTATAAAGATACAGAAAACGGAAAAGTCTTTTATTACGGCGGAATGAGTCTTTGTGCAGAGTCTTTGAGAATGGCGGCAAAAATATGCTCGATAAATATTTTCTGTGAGTCTGACGATGTTGTTGTCGCAAACAGGCATATGATAGGCCTATATTCCAAAGCAGAGGGCGAAAAAAGGATTTGTCTGCCCTATGAGGCTCGGATTTTTGATGAAGATTTCAACGTTATTGCAGAAAACTGTAAAGAAATCACTTTCTATATAAAGCAATATAAAACAAAAATGTTTTTTTGGGAGGATATGTAAGATGAAAAGAAGAATATTGACTATTATGTGCGCTTTGGCAATTATTGCTTCGTTGTTTGTTTCCTGTGGAAAGACTACTGATGGCGGCACACAAACACCCACAGGAAAGCTTGAAAACCCTAATATAACACTTGTTTCTCACTTTGACCCCGGATTTACCGACGATACACTTCCTATATCAAGAGCAAAAGAGCTTTTTGAAAAGACTTATGGCGGAAAGCTTACAGTGTCTATTTATTCAAGTGATGTATATCGTTCTAAGCTTATGGGCCTTATAGCTTCTGATGCTTCTCCTGAAATAGTTCAGGTTACAACATCCTGGATGCCTTCCTTTGCAATTAAAAAGATTATTCAGCCTGTTGACGACCTTATTGATTACAACTCATTACCATATCAGGGAATGGTTAAGTCAGCCTCTTGGAACGGAAAGCATTACACAGGCTATACCAACGGTGTTTGGGGTAAGGTTATATGGTATAACAAAACTATGTTTGAAAATTTCGGCGTTAAAACACCTAAGGAATATTATAACGAGGGAAACTGGACCTGGGAAACCTTCCTCGATTGCGCAAAACAGACAACTACTGCTTCAACCTGGGGATTTTCAAGTATGTATCCCGATATTTTTGTGTCTACCGTTGCAAAGGGCTTTGTAAATGTAAGTGATGACGGAAATGTAGCTATAAGCTGGAAAGATGATAAAATCGTAAAAGCGATACAGTTTACCTATGACCTTGTAAATACACACAAGGTATGGAACGGCGACTATGGTTATCCTAAGGTTAATTTCAAAAAAGGTAAAATAGCTATGAGTGTTGATGCAATAGGCTTTATTGAAGAGTATTGCGAGGGACTTTCCGACGAGGTGGACTGCGTACCGCTTCCCGTTATGCAAAAGGGAGATGCTCAGAGCGCTGACGGACACGGACTTTTCTACGGAATAGGCTATAACACTAAAAACGTTGAGGGTGCAGTTGCGTTTTTGAAGATACTCAAAGATGAGGGACAAAAGGATATTGATGCAGGCGTAAGAACTCCTCTTGAGCGTAATTTAACAGATGAACAGCTTAAAATCACCCGTGAGGTTTCTGACCTTGCCTTTACTATGTCAGATAAAAACTTTCCCTCTTGGGCAGACGATTATTACTATCAGTTCTGGAACGCAGTTACTCTTTCTGCAATCCCTGTTTCAACAGCTATGGATACCTATGAAAATATGCTGAGCAACGCAATTAACGATACTCTTAAAGACAGTTAAAATGGTGACTTATGAATAACGATATTTTATATGACAAAATATATGCCTGTTGGCTTGGTAAAAATATCGGCGGTACTTTAGGCGAGCCCGTTGAGGGAGCTTTAGACATACTTAATCTTACCTCTCTTCCCGACACGGGTGAAAACCCGCTTCCTAACGATGACCTTGACCTTCAGCTTGTAAATCTTCACGCTCTTGAGGAATACGGCTTTAAGCTTACCGCTTCCGATTTTTCTAAAGAGTGGGCGGAGCATGTCTATTTTCCATTTGATGAATACGGATATGCCATAAAAAATATACGTATGGGAATAGGTGCGCCGTTAAGCGGGAAATATGACAATCCCTTTACAGACTGTATGGGTGCGCCTATACGCTCTGAGCTGTGGGCAGCAATAGCTGCAGGAAAGCCTGAGGTAGCGGCATATTTTGCTTTACAGGATGCACAGGTTGACCACGCAGGCGGAGAAGGAGTATGGGGAGAGATATTTTATGCTGTATTGGAAAGTATGGCATTTAACTCGGAAAATAAGGTAGAGCTTATTGAAAAAGCCCTTTCTTATATAGATTCCTCTTCTCTTACATACTGCGCTGTAAAAGATACATTGGATTGGTTTTTACAGGGCGTAAGCTATGATGAAATCAGAGATAAAATACTTGCATCTTACAAAGACAGCAATTTTACTCACGCACCTCAGAATATAGCCTTTACTATGGTTGGCTTTTTGTACGGCAACGACTTTGTTGACAGTCTTCTTAAAGCGGTAAATTTAGGTTATGACACAGATTGCACAGGCGCAACCTTAGGAGCTTTGCTTGGAATAATGTACGGAACAAAGTATATTCCTAAAGAGTGGGTAGATGCCATAGGAACAAATATAGTGGTAAGTGCGCCTATAAGGGGCTTGAATTTTCCTAAAACCCTTGACGAGCTGACTCAAAGAACAATAAAATTGTCTCAAAAATTAGAGCTTGAGAACAATTTTAACATTGAACAGGAATGGGATTTTGACGTACAGAAATACACTCTTCCCTTTGGAAGCAGAGAAAATAATATCTCTGTATATCTGTGCCTTGAGGACGGACTGAGCTTTAAAGCTAATGAAAAAAAGAAGCTTAGCATTACACTTGTTAACAATTCTGATTATACACGCACCTTCGGAGCTTGTTTTGACGGTGCAGGACTGTTCAAGTCAAATTGCGGTGAAGCAGAGCTTATTTTAGAGCCTAAAGCACCTACAACAGCCGAATTTGAAATAACTGCATCAGACAGCCTTTTGGCAGTTAACGAATGTAAAATTTTACTCAAAGAATACAACGAGGGAAATATCTGGTGCAAATACCCTATATCCGTTGTTTTATTCAGAGCTGTAAAATGGATAGTTGACAATGAGGAAGTATATACACAGACAAATACAATTAAGCTGAACAGCGGAAAGCATACTGTCAGCACAGCATTTAAAAATCCTAAAAAACGTACAGTTAAGCTGATATGTGCTTGTAATGAAAAATATACTCTTTGTCTTGACGGTAAAACAGTAATAAGCTGTGATGAAAAACAGGCGTATATTCCCGCTTTTCACAGATGCCCGGAAAATCAGTTTGCAACTCTTTGCTTAGATGAGGGTATTCACAATATAAGTATAAATATTTATGCAGAGGAAGAGGCAACTCTTTCTGTACTTCCCGTAGCTAATGACAGTAAAAAGGATAAAAGCGGATATTATTATTTTATAGATTGTGAAATGCTGATATGAAAAGATATATTTGTTTATTTTTAGTTTTAATACTTTTGCTTTTACCCTGTCAGGCACACATTTCTGCACAGGAGACATATATTAATTTTCTTGCCGACAAAAGCACAATTGTAGAAAACGGCGGATATTACATATTACAGTTTCAGACAGATGTGCCTGTTACAGACAGCCTTATGATGAACTTGCAGGCAAGTGCTGACTTTGCGAGTACAATTAAAAGCTCACTTTATATTAACGGGAAAAGTATAGGTGAGCTATGCACACAAGCAGGTCATGATTATGCGGCTATGGTAAGTCTGCATCCCGCAGACGAAAACAGACAAGGTCTTATGGAAATATGGCTGGATAAAGTCAATTTAGCTGGGCTTGATAAATCTTCTTATAATGTTTTTGAAATTAAAAATGACATAACTTTAAACAAAAAAAACTTTTCAAAAGCTGCTTTTATTTATGACTGTTATGAGGAAAATTGGATTAACAGCACAGCAGGTAATTCAGTAGCAGCTTTGCTTTCGGCACCCGAAATAAGCGAAAGCGGAAGCTATTATCTTATCACCCTTGAGCTTAGCAAATACGTAACCAAAACAGAGCTCAATAATATTCAGGCAAGCTCAGATTACAAAGATGCTATCCGTCAGCGTATATACATAAACGGACAAAGTATTGAAAGTCTTTGTGCCTTAGCAGGCCATGATTATGCGGCTATGGTACATATTTTCCCAAAAAATGAAAGCGGTGAAGGAAAACTTCAGATTTGGGTAGATAAACAGGGCATAACAAAATTTGACCCTGAGGTTGCCAACAGCTTTGAAATCCGTGGACCTATCAGCTTTGGGGAAGCGTATCTTTCTCCTTGCGGATTTTCTTATATACCAGAAGAGGGCTGGTCTAAAACCTATTCGGGTACATTACCTGCAGATATAAGCACCCTTAAATTAAAAGATGATGTTATTTATAATATTCCTAACGGAATAACATCAGAGGAGTTTATCAGGGGAATAAGCTGTTCTGCTTTTGCCGAAATTGTGTCAGACTTGCAAAATGACGGCAAGGTTGCAACGGGAAGCAAGCTATCCATTAAATATGATAATATAAATACTCAGTATACTTTATCGGTATACGGTGACGTCAGTGAAGACGGAAAAGTTAATGTGCTCGATGCGATATCCTTAAGAAAGCATTTCCTTTATAATTCTGTGCTTTCAGAGGCGCAGAAAATGGCAATTTCCGCTGACGGAAGAGTAAATATAACAAATTTACTCAGCCTTAAAGATTTATTGCTTAAAGAAAATCAAAATATAAACGCATCAAATGCCCCCGATGAAATTGAAAAAAATACTTCCTATTCGGTATATGTAAGACAGCCGGGAAGTCCCAAGTGGCAAGAACTGTTTGTCTATAATACTCCGGTGGGAACTCAGGAGGGCGATGAAAACAGTACGCTTTCGGAGAGGGTAAATGCCTCGATGGTTAATTTTGATTTCAGCGGTACTGTTGATATGAAGGTAGTATACAACGGCGGAAAAATCAACTCCTATGATATCCGCCCTTACTCTGACGGCATAAATGCTATGCAGATAAATGATAATTCTCTTATTTTCCCTTTGACACAGACAAGTGACGGCACACAAAAGCTTGTTTTGAGAATTAACGATAATTGGTATGACCTTTGTCTGCATATTATGACGGGAAATCCTGAGACTGACGCTCCGTCGGAAAATGACGAAAATGTATATGTAATAGAGGCGGGAGATGAAATTCCGTTAGAGCTTCCTGAAAATAAGGATACCTATTATTTTAAAGCGGGAGTTCATAATCTTCCTCAGGGAATGTGGGCAGATATAGATTTCGGACAGACAAAGACTATTAACAGCTTCGAATTGGTACAGGGAGCTTTGCAAGAAAACTATTTTATGACAGGGCCTCAGAAATTTGAGCTTTATGCAAAGGATGAAGCAACACAGCAATATAGACTTATATATGACGGTAAAGAAAATTCATCCACAGGTACAATAAGAGCAAGCTTCTCTGCTGTCAGTACCTCCCGTGTAAGAATAAAGCTTTGCGGAAATAACGGCGAAGGTCAGATGAGCAATTATACGAATCTGATATTTGCAAATTACGTTAAGGAATTAAAGCTTTTTGAGAGATATACAGGTCAAAACGTAGCGTTGGGAAAAGCATGTGCAGGAGCTTTAAAAACCTTTGCAAAACTTACTGACGGCGATGAAAATACAGTCTATGCTTCAGTGCAGATGTACGGTAATTGGCATTCTGCTGAGTCCTTCTTCATTTCAAAGGATAATGTAAAAGTATATCTTGCTTCGGGATCGTATGTATACGGCTCCATTTCTGCAGACGAGATAAACGGCGTAAAGATTTTTGGACGGGGAATACTCGATTGCAGTAAAAATGAACATTCTATGCAGTATGCGGAGGGCAGAACAGGAGCTATATGGATTACCTCCTCGCAAAATTCCGCTATAGACGGTATAACTGTTATAGACTCGCCTATGTGGAGCATTGTAGCCAATTACAGCAACAATATACAGATAAATAATGTCAACTGCTTCGGAAGCGTAACCAATGCAGACGGAATACATCTCAGCGCAAGCTCTGACAGTACAGTGGATAACTGTTTTGTAAGAAGCTGTGATGACCAGTTCGTTATTTATCACTACGGATATTCAAGCAACAACATTATAAAAAACAGTGTTTTCTGGGGCGACGGTGCAAGAATCTTTTTGTTGGGCCTTGGGGAAAACACATATGCCGATATTTCAAACATCACCTTTGAAAACAATGACATCTTAAATCAGCAGGGCGTTTGGAATTTAAGTAAATTTACAGGTGTTTGTTGGTTCTGGTCTACAGCAGGCAACAAAATAAGCAATATCACCGTTAGAGATATAAGAATAGACAGCTTCAGAGCACCTGAAAAAGCTTCTCTTTTCTTTATACGTAACGAAAGCTCCGATAATCCTTTCTGGTCAGAGGGCGGAGCAATCAGAAATATTGTTTTTGAAGATATAAGCTATAACGGTACGGGAGAATTGAAATCAATTCTCAGCGCTACCTCTGAGCAGAGCTGTATAGATACTGTTGTTTTCAACAATTTCAGAAAAAACTCAAATCTGTTGACAGAAGATAATATTTCGGATATGGTATCAATAAGAGATTACGTTAAAAACATCCGCTTCGGAGAGTGAAAAAATGGGATATGACAAAAACGGGCTTTCTGTCTTTTGGTTCTGGAACGATGAAATGGAAGAGAGTGAAGTCCAAAGACAGTTAGAAGAAATGAGCAAAAAAGGGGTATATGAGGCGGTTATTCACGCAAGAATAGGCCTTATTACCGAATATCTTTCTGAAAAATGGTTTTCTTGTTTTCAAAGAGCTGTTGAGACAGCAGAGCGTCTTGATATGGCAATCTGGATATATGACGAGAAAAATTTTCCCAGCGGATATGCTGACGGAAAAGTGCTTGCAGAAAACCCCGATTATTGCGGAAAAAATCTTAAAAGAGTTATAGCTGCCGATGAAATTGAAAACTTTTTCAAAAATGATGAAAGAAAAAATTTTGTAGCTTTATATGACACTCAGAATAAATGCACAGTTACAGATTACGAGCAGGCGCAAAGCTATAAAAAAGACGGCACTGTGCTCTTTAAAATAGGCTATACCTATTGGAAGGTTGCTTTTGATGAGCATTATTATATTGATGTGCTCAATATAAATGCTGCAAAAAGCTTTATTGCCAATACTCACGAAGAATATTTCAAACGCTTCGGCAAATATTTCGGCAACGTAATCAAGGGCTTTTTTAGTGATGAAGCGGGAATGTATCAGAATTTAAAATGCTTCAAGGGTATGTTTGACAATGAGGCGGATTATGATACGGTTGCCTGGACTCACGGCTTTGACAAGTATTTTGAAGAGAAAAATAAATATTCAATTATTCCTTTTTTAGATTGTCTTTGGCAAAAAGGAAATGACAGCGCAAAGGTAAGAAACGATTATTATAATACTGTATGTCAGCTTTATAAAGAAGCTTTTCTTGAGCCTCAAAAAGATTTTTGTCATACACACAATGTGGAGTTTATAGGACATCTTCATATGGAGGATTATCTCAGATATAACATTACAACTCAGGGGAATCTTTTTGAAGCCTTATCCGTTCTTGATTATACAGGAGTTGACAGAATAACCTATTCTCCCTATATGATGACAGAAAAGCTCGTAAGCTCTGTGGCGCATATGTACGGTAAGGAAATTGTAATGTCGGAAAGCTTTGCCTGCGCAGGCTGGGAATTTACTCACAAGGATTTAAAACGTTGGACTGATTTTCAGTATGTAAGAGGCGTAAACAAAACGCTTGTGCACGCATTTTTCTATTCCCTCAGAGATGACAGAAAAAATGACTGTCCTCCCTCGTATTTTGAGGGCAATAAATATTGGAATGAGTTTGAAAGCTATTCAGACTATGTTCTCAATTTAAGCAAGCTGTTGTCAGGAGGTACTCATATAGCAGATGTTGCAATATATTACCCCTTAGAAACAGCGAATGCGCTTTTTGACCCTGTAAGCTCTGCACCGGTTGACGAGCTTCAGCAATTTATTGACAAGGTTGCTTTCTGTCTTTTTGAAAATCAGCAGGACTTTGATTTTATTGACTCAAAGACTCTTATAAAAAGCAAAATTGTAAATAAACGCCTTGAAACAGGAAACGAAGGCTATGCAGCTATAATAATTCCCTCGGCGTTGTATATGAACATCGAAGCAGTAAAAAAGCTTTTGGAATGCGCACAAAATAATGTAAAGGTAATTTTTCTTAAAGAGCTTCCTGAAAACTCTTTAAATGAGTGCGAAAAAGAAGAATACAAGGCGCTTTTGCAAAAGCTTACAGACAGTGAAAATGTATATTTTCTTGATGAACATAATGTTTTTTGTCAATATACCTTTGTGCCTGATTTTGAAAAGCTTTCAAAAATACTCTATTCTGATATGCAAAAGGATATTTTTATACCCACACAGGACAGAGATATAAAGGTTCTTCACCGCAAAAAAGACGAAAAAGATATCTATTTTACTGTCAATGAAAGCTCACGTCGGTATAGCGGAAAAATAAGCTTTAAAACAGATAAAGCTTTAAAGCTTTTAGACCTTCACACAATGGAACAGACAGAGCTGAACTCAGATATACAAAACGGATATTCCACAGTACAAATTGAAATAGAGCCGTATAGCTCTGTTATGATAGTTTCCGAATAGATAAAAAGAGCTTTTTAGCTAAGTTGACATTTTGAAATTCGATGAGCTGCAACATAAAACAGACTTAAAAATATATTTACAAATTTTAAGCTGCGTGATATAATAGCTTTGCAGAGCTATTATATGTTATAAGACAATATCTATCTGAACGAAAACAACAAAAACTTTCGCTCTCATATTTATTAAACTTATAGCAACACAAAACACAATTAACAAAACACTCTGCATAGTCGCAGAGTGTTTTGCTATTATGAAAGGTATAATTTATGAGAATAGATAAATTTTTAAAGGTTTCAAGACTTATAAAAAGGCGTACCGTTGCCAATGAGGCCTGTGATACAGGCAGAATAAGCGTAAACGGAAATGTTGTAAAAGCCTCTTACGATGTAAAGGCCGGTGATATAATCGAAATAAATTTTGCCGGTAAAATAACAAAAGCTAAAGTTCTTGAAATAGCAGAGCATACCTTGAAAAATGAAGCCTCAAATCTCTATGAAATTATTCAATAATCAAAAAAGCTGTCATTCACTCTTAATGAGCAAATGACAGCTTTTTTTTAAAGCTCTATACCAAAAAACTTAATTGCATTTTCCTTTGTAACACTTGCGATTTTTTCAACACTTTCATTTCTCAGCTCTGCAATTTTTTGTGCAACCAAAGGAACATTTAAGGGAGAGTTTCTTTTACCTCTGAAGGGTTCGGGAGAAAGATAGGGACAATCTGTTTCAATAAATATTCTGTCAAGAGGTACAAACTTAGCAACCTCAGGAAGCTTATTTGCATTTTTAAAGGTAATAACGCCCGTAAAGGAAATGTAACCGCCTAAGTTAAGTATTTCTCTTGCAAATTCAACACTACCCGAGTAACAGTGAAATACAAATTTTTCGGGTAAATTTGCCTTGATTATTTCAAGACAGTCAGCGTGCGCATCTCTGTCATGAATAATAACAGGCTTCTTTAAACGATTGGCAAAAGTGAGCTGTTCTGTAAAATAGCGCTTTTGAATATCCTTGGGAGTGTCATAATGATAGTCAAGACCGATTTCTCCCACAGCTACTGTTTTCTTGTTTTCAAAAAGCTTTTCCAAATCATCTAAATAGTTTTTGGGTAAATCAAGTATTCCTTCGGGGTGAATACCTGCAGCAGAATAAATATTGTCATATTTTTTGGAAAGCTCAACACCTTCAAAAGAGTTTTCAAGAGTTGAACCTATGTTTAAAACAAGGTCTATTTTATTTTCTTTAAAGGACTGTATAAGTGCTTCACGGTCCTCGTCAAAACGGGCATCGTCAAGATGCGCATGAGTATCAAAAAACATTTTTAAAGCATAAATTTAATTTATGCTGTTGTCCCACCTTATTATCGTATTTTAGAGCCTGCAGGAATACTGTCGTCAAGGAACAAAACGCAAACGTCGTCTCCTTTATCAGCGGCAATAATCATTCCGCAGCTTTCAACACCGCAAAGCTTGACAGGTTTTAAGTTCGCAACAATGGCAACAGTTTTACCGATAAGCTGTTCAGGAGTGTAGAATTTAGCTATTCCCGAAACAATCTGACGTTTACCGATACCGTCATCAACGATAAGCTTCAAAAGCTTTTCACTTTTTTTGATTTTTTCACATTCTAAAATCTTTGCTGCTCTTAAATCTGTTTTCATAAAATCTTCAAAAGTAATTTCGGGCTCAAAAGGAGCGGCCTTTGGCGCTTGAGGATATTTGTCTTCAATATGCTTTGCAATTTCTTCAAGCTTCAGTTTTTCGTCTAAACGGTTGAATATAGGTGAAAATTCGCCGATAGCCTTACCGCTTTCAAGAGCACCGAAGGTAAGTGTTTCGTAGCTTGTTTTGTCTGTAGCTAATTGATTTAAAATTGTCTGAGAGGTTTCGGGAAGATAGGGAGCCATTAAAATTGCCGCAAATCTTATAGATTCCATAAGATTATAGAGAACAGTTTTTAAGGTTTCACGACCTTCATCGCTTTTAGCTAAAATCCAGGGAGCAGTTTCGTCAATATATTTGTTTGAACGGCGGAGTAATGCCCAAATTTCATCAAGACTGTCAGCAACCTTGAGCTCGTTCATCTTGCTTTCTACGGCACTAACAGCATTTATAGCGGTATTCTTTAAATCATTGTCAAGCTCATTGTATGTGTTAGGAGTAGGAATAATTCCGTCAAAATATTTTGAAACCATAGCAAGTGTTCTGTTGACAAGATTTCCAAGAATATTTGCCAAATCGGAATTGTATCTTTCAATAATAAGCTCGTAGGTAAATGTACCGTCCTGTGCAAAAGGCATCTCGTGAAGTACATAATAACGTACTGCATCAACGCCGAAATATTCAACTAAATCGGAAGCGTAAATAACGTTTCCCTTTGATTTTGACATCTTATCGTTACCAGAAAGAAGCCATGGATGACCAAAAACCTGCTTAGGTAGGGGAAGACCTAAAGCCATAAGCATAATAGGCCAGTAAATAGTGTGGAAACGAAGAATATCCTTTCCTATAAGATGTACGTCTGCAGGCCAATATTTGTTGTAAAGCTCTCCGTTGTTACCGTCTATATCAAAATCAAGAGCTGTGATGTAGTTGGAAAGAGCATCAATCCATACGTATATAACGTGTTTATCGTCAAAAGTAACGGGAACGCCCCAGTCGAAAGCAGTTCTTGAAACGCATAAATCGGAAAGACCTGCATTTATAAAGTTGTTAAGCATCTCGTTTTTACGGGCAGGGGGCTGAATAAAATCGGGATTGTCCTCAATATATTTTTTAAGTCTGTCAGTATAATTTGAAAGCTTAAAGAAATAAGCCTCTTCGCTTGTATGCTCAAGCTTTGCTCCGCATTCGGGACAAACACCGTCTGGAGCCTGAGTTTCTGTAAAGAAGGACTCACAAGGAGTACAATACAGTCCGTCATAGCTGTTTTTATAAATGTCGCCCTGGTCATAAAGCTTCTTAAATATTTTTTGAACAGCCTTTACGTGCTTAGGGTCAGTAGTACGGATAAAGCCGTCATAGCTTACGTTCATTAAATCCCATATTTTACGGATTTCACCCGCAATATTATCAACGTGCTCCTGAGGAGTAATGCCTTCCTCAAGTGCCTGTTTCTGAATTTTTTGACCGTGCTCGTCTGTACCTGTAAGAAAATAAACATCGTAGCCTGTCATTCTTTTATATCTTGCTATTGAATCCGCAAGAATTGCCTCATAAGTATTTCCAATGTGGGGAATACGAGAGGTGTAGGCAATAGCGGTAGTAATATAAAATTTTTCCTTCATTTTGAGTTACCTTTACGGCGGGAAATTAAAAGCCGTATCCTTTCATAGTATTGAAAAAAGGAATTATTTTGTAAATAAAGCATATATTTTATTATATGTTAAAAGGCAAAAGAAATCAATAGTTTTAAAGAAAAAACTCTCATTTGGGAGTACCAAAATGAGAGCTTTGTAAAATTTATCTGGATAATTCCATTTTACAGCTTCGGCAAACCATTTTTCCTTTGAAATTGGAAACGTTGGCAGACTCACCGCAAAAAACACAGCAGGGGTTGTATTTGCGTAAAATAATGGAACCGTCATCGTCCAAAAAAATTTCAATGGGAGATTTGTCTATGTCCAGAGTACGACGTAATTCAATCGGAAGAACAATCCTTCCCAATTCGTCAAGATTTCTTACTATTCCTGTTGCTTTCAATATTTATACCCCCAATTTATATACTTAATTATTGTAATTATTATAACACAAAAAAATGTCAAAATATGTATAAATTATTAATTTTTTGAAATATAAAGGCGGAATATTTTTATGTTGTCTGTTATATTAGGAATATTGCTTGTTTTAGGAATTGTGTTTGGATGCATAAACGGATGTATAGATACTGTCTTAAACGATATGATGTCAAGCTCAAAAAGTGCTTTGGAGCTTACTGTTAATATGGGCTGTATGATAGCTTTGTGGTCGGGGGTAATGAATGTTGCAAAAGCCTGTAAATTAACAGATGCATTGGCAAAATTGCTAAGTCCTGTAATAAGACTTGTTTTTAAAAAGCTTGATAAGGGCTCAGATGCCGAAAAGTATTTAGCACTTAATATAACTGCAAATTTACTGGGACTATCCAACGCCGCAACTCCGTCAGGAATAAGTGCCGCAAAGGAGCTTGTAAAAGAGGATAAAAAGAATTTGACAGATAATACAACTATGCTCCTTGTTATAAACAGCGCTTCTCTTCAGCTTATTCCTACAACCGTTGCGGCAATAAGAAGCGGAGCAGGCTGTAAAAGCGCCTTTGATATAGTTCCTGCCGTGTGGATAGCATCATTGTTAAGCTTGCTTTTGGGAATATTTCTTTGCAAACTTAAAATAAGACGGTGATGTATTATGTATTCATATATTGTGCCTTGTATAATAGGTTTTGTTTTTATTGTGGCTTTGTTAAAAAAAATAGATATAGTAAATGAGTTTACTGTAGGAGCTAAAGAGGGAATAAAGACTGCTGTTTCACTGTTACCTATACTCATATGTATTTTTTTATCAATAAGTGTTTTTAAAGCATCTGGAGCTATGGACTTGTTTGTATATTTGTTTAAGCCCTTAGCTAAAATTATAAATATACCTTCAGAGGTTTCTCCTTTGGTTTTAATGCGTCCTATTTCGGGCAGCGGTTCTTTGGTCTTGTTTACTCAGCTTATAGAGAAATATAAACCCGATACATACATAGGAAGACTTGCCGCAGTAATGACAAGCTCAAACGAAACAACTCTTTATACAATGTCAGTTTACGGTAGTGCCGCCGCAATAAAAAAAACAGGTAAGGCAATGATTATTGCTCTTACCTGCGATATTATGTCGGTAATTTTTGCTTCAATAGCAACTAATATTGTTTTTTAGAAAACAATTATTCCGTATTTTTGAGTTAAGGCTTCAAGCTTTACAGCATCAAGGCTGTCGTTGCTTTCAACCATAATACGTCCGCAAAAGCCCTGTGCAACCTTTTCAAGAAGCTCAATACTGTCTGTAATTATATAAACAGGCAAATTAAACATATAGGAATAGGACTCGAAAATTTCAATATCTTCCTGAGAATTGATTTCAACACAGAAAACATCGCAGCCGTCGTCCTCGGCATCAAGAATGTTTTCGGGGAGGTCGTCAGTACACTTGAAGATTTCACTTTTGTTAAAATCTTCAGAAAGGAAAAAGGCGCTTTTTTGCGTTGTTAAAATAATTTGTGCAGTGCTATCTAAGATAGGTCTTTTATATTCAAGAGAAGAAACAGTATTCTTAATAGCTTTTATATGGTCGGGAGAAGTACCGCAACAACCACCCAAAATACCTATTCCGTTTTGGATAGCTTTTTTTGCAAAATCAGCAAAATCGTCGGGAGAAAGCTGTTTAGTTTGTCCGTCAGCAGTAGGAACTCCTGCATTGGGTTTTGCAATAAGAGGAATTTTTGCATAGGGAGAAGCTTCAATAAGCAAATCAAGTATTTGCTGTGGAGAAACAGAACAGTTAAGCCCAAAAGCAGAAATGCCCATTTCCTGTAAAGTACAAAGACAGGCTAAAACGCTGTTGCCGTTCATAGTTTTTCCGCTTGCCTCTACCGTCATTGTAACAATAATAGGCTTATCTGAAACCTCTTTAACAGCAATAACAGCGGCACGCGCTTCGGCAAGACTCATCATTGTTTCAATAGCAAAAAAATCTACATTTGCTTTTTCAAGAGCCTTAGCTTGCTGACGATAAATATCTATCATTTCTTCAAGCTCAGTATCCCCGTAAGGTAAAAGCATTTTACCGGTAGGGGAAAGATCTCCGCCTATAAGCAGTTTATCTGAAACGCTTTTTGAAAGACTAACAAGCTTTAAATTGATGTCTTCAACGCTGTTTTCGAGAGAATATTTTTTTAAAGCAGCTCTATTTGCTCCAAATGTAGCGGCATATACACAATCAGAACCGGAAGAAAAATAATTTTTTTGAACATCAGTAATAGTGCTTTCGTTATCAATAATCCATTTCTCAACACAAACGCCCTGATGTAAGCCTCTTTTAATAAGCTCTGTTCCGGTAGCTCCGTCGAGAATAACAGGGAGATTTCCAAAAGAAAAAATATTCATAATAGCGAAGCTCCTTTCGTTGAAAAATAAATTACATTTTCTCAGGTGCTGATATTTTTAAAATGGTGAGAGTGTTCCTTAATACCTGAGCAGTACATACGCAAAGAAGAAGTCTTGCCTGTAAAAGCTTTTGGTCATCACAGTTAACTCTGCAAGCATTATAGAATTTATGGAAAGCGCTTGCGATATCAGCAGCATATCCTGTAAGTAATGCAGGATTATAATCTCTTGCAGCGTTACAAATAATTTGAGGAAGCTGTGAAAGAATTGTAATAAGCTCTTTTTCTTCTTGAGCGCAGAGCAAAGAAGTATCAATGTTTTCAATGCTTTCAAGCTTTTTATCTTCAGAATTAAGTAAACGGATAATACTGCAAATACGTGCGTGAGCATACTGAACGTAGTATACGGGGTTTTGACTTGATTCAGCAACAGCAAGGTCAAGGTCAAAGTCAAAATGACTGTCGGGAGCTCTCATATTAAAGAAGAAGCGGGCAGCATCAACAGAGGTTTCTGCCAATAAATCTGCAAGGGTAATGGCTTTACCTGTACGCTTGGACATTTTAACAGGCTTACCTTCAGAAACAAGGCGAACAAGCTGCATAAGAATAATATCCAAACGCTCACTGTCAATACCTAAAGCGCTCATAGCACCCTTTAAACGAGCCACGTGACCGTGATGGTCAGCGCCCCAAACGTCAATTACCCTGTCAAAACCACGGGTTATAAACTTGTTATAATGATATGCTATATCAGCCGCAAAATAGGTAAATATGCCGTTTGCACGCATAAGAACATCGTCTTTTTCAAGACCGAATTCAGTAGATTTAAGCCAAAGAGCTCCGTCAGACTCATAAGTGTATCCGCTTTTTTCTAAAAGAGCAACAACCTCTTTAACCTGATTGCTTTCGTGAAGAGTGCTTTCATTAAACCAAACGTCATAATTTATGCGGTAGGTTTCAAGGTCTGTTTTAATGCGAGCCATATTTGCTCTTATAGCGGGCATTAAAAGCTCATTGAAAAAGGTGTCGTCATCTACGTTGAGATATTTATCGCCGTACTTTTCAAAATAAGCCTTTGCGTGTTCTTTAACATCATCACCCTGATATCCGTCCTCGGGGAAGGGGTAGTTTTCATCATTAAGAGCAAGGGCATAATAACGTGCCTTAAGAGAGTGAAAATATTTCATTATCTGATTGCCAGCATCGTTTGCATAAAATTCACGGGTTACGTCATTTCCGCACCATAAGAGAATTTCAGCAAGACAGTCACCTAAAGCGCCGCCTCTTGCATTTCCCATATGCATAGGACCTGTGGGGTTTGCAGAAACAAATTCAACCATAATATTTTGAGGATTTTCAGTTTGTGTTTTACCGTAGCTGTCAGAATGAGAGAATATAGTATTAAGCACAAAGCCGTAATAATTATTTTTAACAAAGAAATTAATAAATCCGGGATTTACAGCTTCTGCACGCTCTATATATGTGTCCGAAAAATCAATATATTTTACTATTGCATTGGCAATCTTTATGGGAGCGCTACGCAAATTTTTAGCATTTTTCATTGAAAAATTGGTAGCAAAATCACCAAATCCGCTTTCCTTGGGAATTTCAAGCTCAACCTCACAAAGACAGTCGCATTGAACAAGCTCGTTGTTCTCAACTGCTTTTGAATAAGCATTTAAAATTGCCTGTGAAATTTGTTTTTTAACAACTTCTATCGGATTTATTGTTTTTTTGAGCATCTTTTTTTGACTCCTTGACTGTTATTTCAAGCTTATTTACACTTGCGGTATTATGATTTATTTCAAGCTCATAGCTTACAAAAAGATTCCCGCCTTGTTTTGTCAACCCGTCATTGATTTCCTGAGTGTTTATTCCCATAGTCATCATTCCGAAGGGTGTGTTGTAAGGACAGTGATGACGTTTGCCGTTTTCAAGAATAAGTTGGGTTTTATACGGTCCGTTTTTTGTAATTATTATAGTATCATCTTGTACATTTATAACGTTTTTTACACCTTTTTCGCCTGTCAGCTCGGTTTCAAAATAGGTAATTCTTTTTCCTGCTTCGTTACAGGTGTAAATTCCGTCTGTAATAAATTCAATTACATTGGGCTCTTCATCAATTATCTGAGTGCCCTTAATTGAAATAATAGCTTTACTCATTTTATGAAAAAATTTTTCCTTTCTTACTGCTCAAGAGCTAAGTCGATAATAGCATCCAAAAGCTTTGAATAGGGAATACCCGAAGCTTCAAAAAGCTTGGGATACATACTTATAGAGGTAAATCCGGGCAGAGAGTTTATCTCATTAAAAATTATATCACCACTGTCTTTATTAACAAAGAAATCAACTCTTGAAAGACCTGTGCAGCCTGCGGCTGTATAACACTTGATTGCAGTATCTCTGACCTTTTGGCTTGTTTGCTCGTCAAGTCTTGCGGGGATATAAAGCTTTGAATTTACATCGTTATATTTTGCCTCGAAATCGTAAAAATCTCTTTCAGGGGCAATCTCTCCGCAAATTGAAGCTATGGGATTACTGTTGCCCAATACAGCGACTTCAATTTCAGATCCAATAATATTTTCTTCAGCAATAATTTTATAATCGTAATTGAGAGCAAGCTCTATAGCGTTGATAGCTTCATTTATATTGTTTACCTTTGAAATACCTATTGAAGAGCCTGTGTTTGCAGGCTTTATGAAATAAGGATATTTAAGCTCGTTTTCAAAGCGTTGTAAAAGACTTTCTTTGTTTTCATTAAAATCTTTTTCAAAAAAGGTTATGTAGCGAGCCTGCTTGATATCGGCTTCGTTCATAACGGTTTTTGTTATTGCCTTATCCATACATACAGCACTGGCAGATACACCACAGCCCACATAAGGAATACCCGAAAGCTCGAAAAGACCTTGGATTTTACCGTCCTCTCCGAAAGCACCGTGCATTACAGGGAAAATAACGTCAATTTTAACGAAGAAAATTTCAAAGTCTTTTAAAACAACAAGTCCGCTTGCGTCACGGCTGGGAGAGAGAATGGCTCTTGTGTTGTTTAGCTTTTCCCAGGAACCGTCACGGATTTGCTCAGGAGTCGCATCGGTAAGAAACCAGTTTCCTTCTTGGGTAATGCCTAAAACCTTTACGTCATATTTTTCTTTATTTAAGTTTTCAAGGACACTTGCAGCTGATACGCATGAAACTGAATATTCAGAGGACATAGCTCCGAATACAAGCAATAATTGAAGCTTATTAGACAAGTCAACGCTTCCTTTCCGGCTCAAATTGTAATATAGCAAGCTGTTTTTTATTGTTTTTGTTAATTTGTATGCTGTTAAATTCTATTTTATTAACAGGTGATATATTCCAAACAGATAAAAGAGAATCAATCCCGTCGATTACATCAAAGCCGAATTTATCGGTTTTATAATGCATAGGAATAAAAATGTCAGCATCAAGCTTTTTAAAAAGCTCAAAAGCGAATAGAGCATCAATCGTATATACAGAGCCTATTGGAATAAGAACACAGTCACAGTGACCCAATAAAGTAATTTGTTCTTCAGATAACATATGCCCCAAGTCGCCGAAATGAGCAATTCTTATTCCGTCAGCTTCAAAAATATGAATGATGTTTTCACCACGCTCACGACCGCCGTTTTGGTCATGAGCGCATAAAACTTTTGTTACATTAAAAGGGTTATTCTTATTTTCTGCTATGGTTACAGCCTGTGTATAGCAGTGGTCGTGATGAAAATGACTGCAATAGACAGCATTTGCCTTTGTATTTAAAGGCGGATAATTACATGTATTGTCATAAGGGTCTATGACAACAGAAAATCCGTCATAACAAAGCTTAAAGCAGGAATGACCTAACCAGGTAACCGTAACCGACAAAGGAAACACCTCTTATTTAATATCCTTGTGATAATCCTGAATTGACTTTACATTGTCTGTTTTTCCGTTTACAGCAAGAGCAGCAACTCTTGCAGCGGCAACAGTAGTAAAGTAATTAACCTTGTATTTGATAGCAGCCTTTCTGATATAGCTGTCATCATCAATGCTCTCCTTAGCGGGAGTGGGAGTGTTGATAATAATATCAACCTGTTTATTTACAATGGCATCAAATATATTGGGACGGCCTTCCTGCAATTTGTTTATATGCTTAGAGTTGATACCGTTTTCGCATAGTGTTTTATGTGTATTTCCGGTAGCTATAATCTTAAAGCCTGCCTTTTCAAAGCTTCTTGCAACCTCAATAACCTGAGCCTTATCTCTGTCATTTACGCTGATGAAAGCAGTACCGGAAGAGGGAACCTCAACACCTGTTGCTTCCTGAGCCTTGTAGAAGGCTTCACCTAAGTTGTCAGCAAGGCCTAAAACTTCACCGGTAGAACGCATTTCAGGTCCGAGAATGGGGTCTGTTTCGGGAAGCATATTGAAGGGGAATACAGCTTCTTTTACTCCGCAGTGAGGAATTTTCTTGTTTTCAAGGCCAATAAGAGGAGATTTTGTGTTAAGCAAAGGCATAGCAATAATCTGAGTTGCAAGCTTAACCATATTTATATTGGAAACCTTTGAAACAAGGGGAACTGTTCTTGATGCTCTGGGGTTTGCTTCAAGCACATACACCTTATCGTCTGCAATAGCGTATTGCATATTGATAAGACCTCTTACATTAAGAGAAAGAGCAAGGTTTTTGGTATATTGTGCAACAGTGTCTAAATGCTTTTGAGAAATGCTGAAGGAGGGGAGAACACAGGCAGAGTCGCCGGAGTGAATACCTGCAAGCTCAATATGCTCCATAACAGCAGGAATAAATACGTTTTCTCCGTCGCAAATAGCATCGGTTTCAAATTCTATAGCGTTGGAAAGGAAACGGTCAATCAAAATCGGTCTTTCTGGAGTTACGTCTACGGCAGCATTCATATAGGTTTTAAGGCTTTCGTCGTCGTAAACAACTTCCATTCCGCGTCCGCCAAGTACGTATGAGGGACGAACCATAAGAGGATATCCGATTTTCTGAGCCAAATCCATAGCTTCATCAAGTGTGGAAGCCATTCCCGATTCGGGCATAGGAATAGAAAGCTCTTCCATAATAGCGTTAAATCTGCTTCTGTCTTCCGCAAGGTCAATAGAGTCGGGAGATGTACCCAAAATCTTAACCCCTGCTTTTTCCAATTCAAAAGCAAGATTTAAAGGAGTCTGTCCTCCAAACTGCGCAATTACACCTATGGGCTTTTCTTTATAGTAAATGCTTAAAACATCTTCAAGAGTCAAAGGCTCAAAGTAGAGCTTGTCAGAGGTGTCATAGTCGGTGGAAACAGTTTCGGGATTACAGTTTACAATAATAGTTTCAAATCCTAATTCTCTTAAAGCTTTTGCAGCGTGAACACAGCAATAGTCAAATTCAATACCTTGACCTATTCTGTTAGGACCGCCGCCCAAAATCATTATTTTATTTTTATTGTCAGAAATTCTGCTTGCATCGGGGGCATTGTAGGTTGAGTAGTAGTAAGCGCTATCCTCTGTACCGCTTACGTGAACACCGTGCCAGGTTTCAACTACGCCCATTTTTTCTCTTCTGCTTCTTATTTCATCTTCTGAAAGAGTGGTAAGCTTAGATAAATATTTATCGGAAAAACCGTTTTTCTTAGCATTTTCTAAAGCTTTATCTGAAAGATTAGCACCTGCAGCGGAGATTTCAAGCTCTTCCATTGCAATTTCTTTCATTTGCTCAAGGTAGTATCTGTTGATTTTTGTAAGGTATTCTATAACGTCAAGGCTCGCACCTTTTTTGATAGCCTCGTACATAATAAACTGACGTTCACTTGTAGGAGTATGAAGCATACCTAAAAGCTTTTCTACGCTTAAGGAATTATAATTTTTAACAAAACCTAAGCCGTAACGACCTGTTTCAAGGCTTCTGATAGCTTTCTGGAAAGCTTCCTTATAGGTTTTACCAATACTCATAACTTCGCCGACAGCACGCATCTGAGTACCTAATTTATCTTCAGCGCCTTTAAATTTTTCAAAAGCCCAACGAGCAAATTTTATAACGATATAGTCGCCGCCGGGAACATATTTATCAAGAGTACCGAATTTGCCGCAGGGAATTTCATCAAGAGTCATTCCTGTTGCAAGCATAGCAGAAATCAAAGCAATAGGGAAGCCTGTAGCCTTAGACGCAAGAGCAGAAGAACGTGAAGTTCTGGGATTGATTTCAATTACTATAATTCTGTCGGAAACAGGGTCGTGAGCGAACTGAACATTAGTACCGCCGATAACCTGGATTTCCTCAACAATTTTTCTTGCAGCATCTTCGAGCCTATCCTGAACAGATTTAGGAACAGTAATCATAGGTGCCGCACAGAAGGAGTCGCCTGTATGAACACCTAAGGGATCGATATTTTCAATAAAGCAAACAGTAATAATGTTGCCCTTAGAGTCACGAACCATTTCAAGCTCAAGCTCTTCCCAACCTAAAATGGATTCTTCGATAAGAACCTGTCCTATAAGGCTGGCAGCAATACCTCTGTTTACAACTACTTTTAATTCTTCGGAATTATATACAAGACCGCCGCCGGCGCCGCCCATAGTATAAGCGGGACGGACAACAACGGGGAAGCCTAATTCGTTTGCAATCTTTTCAGCCTCTTCATAAGAATATGCAGGCTCAGAACGGGCAACCTCAACGCCAAGCTTGTTCATTGATTTTTTGAACTCGATTCTATCCTCACCGCGTTCAATAGCATCTACCTGAACACCGATAACCTTAACGTCGAACTTTTTAAGAACGCCTGCCTTTTCAAGCTCAAGACAAAGGTTAAGACCTGATTGACCGCCCAAATTGGGAAGTAATGCGTCAGGACGCTCCTTTTCAATTATTTTGGATATACGCTCTACGTTGAGAGGCTCAATATATGTAGCATCAGCAGTTTCAGGGTCAGTCATAATAGTAGCGGGGTTTGAATTTACAAGCACAATATTATATCCGAGATTTTTAAGCGCTTTACAAGCCTGTGTACCCGAATAGTCAAATTCACAAGCCTGACCGATTACGATAGGACCCGAACCGATAATAAGTATTTTATTGATGTCTGTTCTCTTTGGCATATTCTATAACTCCTTAAATTTATTTTCCGTTTTTTATTAATCGTGGTTTAAAACAACAATTTTGTTGTAGGGGAATGAAATGTTGTTTTGTTCAAAGGCATCTATAACAGCATCTCTCATTTTTCTTTCAGCCTCAAGATGTTTCATAGAATGACAGTCTGCAACAGCTCTTATCATAATAGCAGAGTCGCCGAAATCAACAGTTCCGATAACTAACGGCTTATCAGCAAATAAATCATTTGTATTGTCATAAAGCTTATTTAAAGCTTCACTGATAACCGAAGAAGCCTGTGAAACATCTTGCTCATAGGGAATGGGAATATCAATAATAGCCTTTGTTGTTCCTTTTGAAAAGTTTGTTACAATATCAATTTGTCCGTTGGGAATAATATGTACTTCGCCTGTTGCAGAACGAACCTTTGTAACTCTGAGCTGTACCTCTTCAATAGTACCTGTTTTTCCGGAAACAGTAACAAAATCGCCAACAGCAAGCTGATTTTCAAATAAAAGAAAAACACCGGTGATAATATCTTTAATAAGGCTCTGAGCACCGAAAGCAATAGCAAGACCGCCTATTCCTGCAGTTGCAAGCAGGCTTGTTACTGTACTTCCCAAATTAAGCATACTCAAAACAACTAAGATGGCAATAAAATATAAAACATATCTCCATACACTTTTTAAAACAGTTGAGATGGTGTTTATAAATTTTTCATCCTTACCTTTTTCAATAAGACGCTTTTTGTTAAAATCTATAACTTTGTTACCAATGGAGATAACGATTTTTAAAGCAACAATAAGAACAATTAAATCAAAAACAAAAAGAATAGGAGTTGCGAGAAATCCTAACATTTTTAACAGGAATTCTTCTAAAGCAGGAAATAAACTAAAAATAATATCAGACATATGTATACATTCTCCTTTAAAAAAGCCTTTCATAATATTATATACTATTTTGCCGAAAAGTCAAATATATAATATATAAATATATAATTATTTCAATATTAAACAAAAAATATGCGAATAATGAAAAGTCAAGAGGTAAATGCGAAAAAGTGCAAAAAATTTTTAATTTAGCAAAAATTACGCCGAAATAAGGCTATTTATACACGCCTCGTATAGGTCGGCGGAAGTATAATAGTCAAATATCCCTCTCGGATAATTGTTAATCCATTTTTCAAGTTTACGCATATCAGCAGAGGTTACGCCCTCAAAGCTAACGCCTTTCGGGTAGTGGCGGCGTATCATTTTATTTTGATTTTCATTTGAGCCGCGCTCGTAGGAGCTGTACGGGTGGCAGTAATAAACCTTTGTACGGGTACCGCTGCGGCGGCAGCTCTTTTCGAGTCCCTCGTAGTCGGTAAACTCGGAGCCGTTGTCTATTGTGATTGTTTGAAATACTTTTGAGAAATTCGCACCGTATGCCCGCTCAATTCCGTTAAGGGCTTTTACAACGCTTGCGGCGGTGTGGTCTTTCATAATACGGATAATCTCATAGCGGGTATAACGCTCGGTCAATACGAGCATAGTTTTTTTGGTACCTTTCTTGCCCTCTACGCAATCCATTTCCCAATGTCCGAAAGTGGTACGCTCCGCAATCTCTGCGGGGCGTTTCTCTATACTGTCGCCTTTAGAGGCGCGAGCCGCTCTCACTTTTTTATATTTCCGCTCGGTCTTATTTCTCTTTACGGGTAAGTTATCGTTTGTAATGGTAAGGAAAACGCCCTGCTCGATATAGCGGTACAGAGTCGGAGCCGATATAGTTACGCTAAACTCTACGCCCTGGCGTTTAATTTCGCCCAGGACGGCGCGAGGCGAGTATTTCTCTACTCTTATTTTGTACTCGATATAATTTGCGTAGGCGTGGTCGGAGCCGATTTTAAGCGGCGCACCTTTAGCACGGAGGTTAGCCTGGTTTTTCTCCTCGGCAATATCGGGGCTGTATCTCTGCTCGGTGGTATAGTCCGAGTTGAGGTGCTCGTACTGTCCGCGCTTGAGCTCTCTATAAATTGTGCTGATATGTACGCCGAGCTTTTCTGCCATAAGCGCAGGCTTAACGCCTACCTTTTGCCAAGCCTCAATTTTTAATCTGTCGTTAAAGGTTAAATGTTTGTATGCCATAATAAAATCACTCCGTTTTATCATATAAAAAGAAATAGAGGGAGCCGTTATAGCTCCCTCTCGGTTACTGCTGCAAAAATGCCTCGATAGCCTGCTTTATAATTTGGGCTTGCGGTACTCCCTCGGCGGCACATTTCGCCTTGAAAGCCTCTGCTGTTTCTTTCGGGACTCTAACCGCTATCACATCATAAGTTTTTTGATTGTATCTTGTTTTAACCTCGGTAGAGGTTTTCGTTTTGCGCTTGTCCGCCATAGGTCAGCCCTCCTCAAAATAAATTATTGTTTTTTACATACTCGCGCAGCTCGGCGGCTGTGGAGCATAGCTCTTTTGAAACATCATAGGCAACCGAGAGCTTGCCGTTTTCCGCTGATACTTTCCATTTGTCGGCGTACTCGGTTACGGAGTAGGTTTTGCCGTTCTTTTCTATAATCATAACAACCTCGTTTCTGCCCGTATAGCCGATAGCGCAGCTTTTATTATTATCTCGCTTTCGTCCAATAGTTACCTATGCAACCGTCCGTACTGTCCCAAATGTCGTAAACCTTGTGTAAACCGTATGCGTCGCCGTCGTAATGCTCCTTGATGCATACAATATGGTGTCCGCCAATGTTTGCTATAACCGTAACGCCAACCGCTGCTATATTGCAATTTAATTCTTTGCAAAACTCTTTACCCGTAAACTTTGTGTTGTCCCGTTTTTTGGGCTGATTGTGTTTTACCCAACCTTTGCTCTGTAGGTACTTGTCGTACAATTTCTTGTCGCCGTCGTCAAAGCCCGTTTTGCATTGCATTTCGGCTAATTCCATTACCGTAGTATTGTAATCTTGCTCCAAAGCTGTACAAATAGCTCGTACTACGCAATCAGTAGTCCGCCTGCCTTTCGGGTTGGCATTGTAAAAGTGGTATGTTGTTGTTTCTTTAGGGATTTTCTTAATCATAACTTAAAGTCCTTTCTGCTTACTTGATTTTTTATAAACCTTGTGCTATAATAGGACTTACGGGAGGGGCTTACGCCCCGTCCCTGCCTTTGAAAGCTACTTGCTTTCGGGTTTTGCCTTGCTCGGCTTTGGCTTTACGA
>SVMS01000013.1 GCA_015067255.1 Oscillospiraceae bacterium | reverse complement strand
TACCTTGTTTGTCTTTCTGCTAATGTTGCAAAGCAAACTTTAGACTTTCCTCTGCCAGATACTACCGTGTCTGCTTCCCAATGTCCAAATTCTAATCGTTTGTATACGCTTTTTTCTCTTTTTCGTATTGTTTTTCCAAGATTAAACTTCCCGCGTGTTTCTTTTTTTCCTCGACTTTTACCTTTTCGTCTTAAGACCTTTAAGTTAACATCAATATATTTTTCATATATCCAACGGTAAATTGTTCTAACTGAAGGCATATTTAACTCACAAGGTGCGTTTGCTATTTGCTCTGGCGACCAAGTAAGCAGAAGCTTTTCCTTAATATATTCTAATTTTACAGGATCTTGAAACATACCCCTATGACAATATGACCGCCTTAGTAGGTATTTCTTTTGTGCGGTATATGGATAATATGTTGGTATATCGTACATATGTGTTCGATTTCTATTTATTTCTCTACTAACCGTACTTACATTTCGGCCTATTAACTCAGCAATTTTTCGGTAACTATATCCTTTTAGATAATATTCTCGTAGACAACAGCGTTCTTCTATGGTAAGATGGGTGTAGCTCATATGAATTCTCCTTGGTTTTTGTTTAGTCGCATTTACATTATACCATAGATTTATATGAGCTGTCTTTTTTTATTTAACTGTTGCACTTGATAGTATAACTCACCGCGAATAAAACTGGCGTTGTATCCTTACGGATACAACGCCTACCCCAGAACCTTGTTGTTTTCACAATAAAAAAGAGCAAGAATAAAAGGATATCCCTTCCATTCTTGCTCTTATCTTTTAAATTATAAATTTATCATCTTCAGTAAGCTCAAGTAAGTCTATTGCTCTTTCAAAAATTCTTTTTGCATTATCAAGCGTTTCGGGATGATGTGCATCACTTCCACAATAGAACTTACAGTTACACTTCTTAGCTATTCTGTAAATTCTCAAAACGGTATCCGCTTCTTCGTCCTTAAAGTCCATATCGTAAGAATTCAGTTCTATTCCTACACCAAGCTTTGCTGCCTTGGTAAACAGTCTTATAAGCTCCTCTTGGGGTAATAATGTAAATACCTCCAATAGCTCCTCTCTTGTAGGCGCTATCAATCCGCAGGTCAAATGAGGAATGCCGACTTTATGGAAAGGCAAATCCATATTAAGCACTGCATCCAGACGTTTTACCCAAGCTTTAGCCCTGCTTTTTGCATCAACAAGCTCTTCTTCAAGCAAAGCATATGTATTATGCATATGCGTAGTAGGTGCAATTATAAAATCAAATAAATCATACTTTTCAGGAGAAATTCCCAATGTCAGAAACCTGTTAAGCTCAGTTTCACAGCCGAAAAGAAAACGAACACCCTCTGTCTGCGGCAACGGCTTCGACTGTACCACATGCTGATAATTCTGCGGTCTATACCAATTGTCATCAGTTTCAACACTCTCATCCCAAAAATGATCGGTTACACATACAGTTTTTAACCCATTGTCCTTTGCATACTTCAAAATTCTTTCCGTTGTCTGTCCGTCATCCTTAGAACAATCTGAAAGCTTTGAGTGAATGTGTAAATCACTGTCAACAATAAATTTAATACTAACACCTCATTATATTTTAATAATCAGTTTCTACCAGAAACCAATGTTCTTTTAATTTTATTACGCTTGTAATCGGATGTCCTGTTTCATTTTTATATATCAAAGCTTCATCTTTAGATGAATATATTAACTCAACAGAACCGCTTAAAAAACCTCTGAACACCCAAAAGGAAATAACCTGTTCACTATCTTTTTGATAGATATAAATATTTCCGTCTGAGCTAAGCTTTCCGTATCCTTTGGGCAGCTTTACATCCCCCAAGCTTTCAACAATATCATTATTTTTAACCATTTCGACAATTTCAAGTCTGTCTTTTTCGTATAATTCTAATTCTAAATTCACTTTAGCACTCCGAAACGGAAAAAACAAAATTACAACAAGTGTTACTAAAGAAATAGCCAAAGAAACATAATTTGTAGCAACAAAACGATGACGAACAATAAAAATAATTGAACAAATTAAAATAGCAAGAAGCACCAAAATTGAAAGAGCTAAAGGGATAAATCCAAAAACAAAATAACGGTCAAACAACACGTCAGAATACCAAAAACATATAAAATTGCAAAGCATGGCAAAAATCGAAAAAAATAAATTAAAATATTTTTTCACAAAATCACTGCCTTAGGTGTATTATAGCATAAAAGCGGAAATAAGTCAAGACCACCAGTTAAACTGGTGGCTTGCACAGCCCCTATAAGGGGCTAATACAGGCTACATCCCTAAAAGGGATGTCTGAAGGTTTGACACCGCATTACAATCACTGGCAGCCGCTCACGTGCGGCTGTCTTTTTTTAGCCTACTTATTCTTGGCACCCATAAACGGGTCCATATATTCCTTGAGACTTATCTGGTCCGAGGCGTTATCTTCCTCTAATTGATTTCTAATATATTCAGCTATTACTTTCTTATTTCTTCCCACCGTGTCTACATAATAGCCTCGGCACCAGAAACGCCTCGATCCATACTTATATTTTAAATTTGCATGTCTATCAAATATCATTAGTGAACTTTTTCCCTTGAGATATCCCATAAATTGTGCTATACTTATATGCGGCGGGATACTTACCAGCATATGTATATGATCTACACATGCCTCCGCTTCTATTATCTCTACTCCCTTTTGCTCACACAATTTCCTCAGTATTTCTCCTATATCTTTCTTTGTTTGACCATATATTTCTTGTCTTCTGTATTTCGGTGCAAATACTATATGATACTGACATCTGTACCTTGAATGTGCACTGCTCTTTATTTCGTTTCTATCTTTCTTTATCATGTTATAATTCCTCCGTTTTTTTGTGTAATGCGGTCGCCAAACCTTACACAATTATATCACGGAGGTTTTATTTTTACATATACTAAAGTATTTATCTTCCCCCGGTAGAACCGGGGGTTTATTTCCACACCTAAAGGCACCAATCAATGCGGAGCATTAATCCACCGTAGGTGATATGTAATCAATTCGAAGAACAAGCATTCACGGCTTGCAAATAATAATGATATTTGATAAACTGAATACAATAATTATTACAATGGAGTGGTTTTATGCGTATCAAAAAAGTTCTTGCGAGTGATATTGCCGCATTAGACAGCAATGTATATACCGGCGGCGGCACCGATGATACTGCCGCTTTGCAAGCTGCTTTAGATGAAGCAGCCATTTGTGGCGGTGTGCATTTGATTATGGACGGTGCAGCGCTTATCAGCGGTCTGCGTGTGCATTCCAACACAACCATTGAGTGTCTGAGCCGGGATTGCGGTTTTTATCAAATGAACAATTCCAACCAAGCCATTATCACCAACTACGATTGGGATTTATATGAGAACAAAACCAAAAATGTGGTTTTACAAGGTGGTACTTACAATCAAAACTGTTTAAATCAAGTGCACGATACCACCGCCGAAGAAACACCATATCCCGATGAAGCAAAAAAAGTACTGCTCTCGGGAAATCGTCATTGGGTCTTCGGTCTTGAATTTTACGGTATTGAATATTTAACCGTTCGGGATATTACCCTGCGGGATTTCCGCACATTTTCCACCGCCATCGGCGGTTTCCGTAATGTAACCATTGAGAACGTTTGGCTAAACCTGCCCAATCGGATGCACGGTCAAAACCAAGACGGATTTCATTTTTGGGGACCGGGTCAATTTCTTACTGTTAAAAACACAGGCGGTCATGTAGGCGATGATTTTATGAATTTGGGGCCGGACGAAATGGACTGCAGATCTTCGATTACCGATGTATTGATAGACGGAGTCTATTTGGAAGATGCCGACCAATCTATTCGTATGCTTTCTCGCAATACGGGTACTTTGGACCGTGTTACCGTACGGAATGTAAGCGGTACTTATCGCAGTTTCGGTTTTTATATCAATAACTGGTTTCCGGGCAATACCTACGGCGATTTCAAAAACATTTTTATCGAAAACATAGATTTGCGGCAGACCAAGCCAAACTATGATTATCGTGCCCCCATTTTATTCGGCATCGGCGGCAATATTGAATCGCTGATTATGAAGAATATTCGCCATCATCAACCCACTGATAACCGAACCTTGTTTGAAATCGGACGTCCGTTCTACGACCTGAATTTCAACTTTCCTGCCGATAATTTACCCCGTATGGAAAACATCGTTATTGACGGATTGACCATTATGGAAGAAACAGATGCTGCAACGGATGCAGAGTACATTCAAGTATATTTGCCTGTTGAACGATTGGCGTTAAAAGATGTTACTGTCATTCGTAAAAATATACAACAACCCGACGGTCATTTATTGGCTGTAAAAGAACAGGGTGCCATTGACCGATTGGATTTGCAAGACATCTCGGCAAACGGCTTTAAGACTCTTGTAGACGGCAAGGAAAATATTAAAAACACCGACGAATTTCACGTTCGTAACTTCAAATAAACAACAAAAAAGCACTGCATAGGCAGTGCTTTTTGTCATATCGTCAATAGGGACGCAAGGGGCTAAGTGAAGTATCGGCCTTGCCGAATGTGAAGTTATGGCTAACGCCATAGTGAAGTTTTGTGCTTCGCACAAAGTGAAGTTAAATGTGCCCCCCATGCCCGCAGGCACTTCACTTGCCGCAGGCATACTTCACGCACCGAAGGTGTGCTTATCGTACCGCAAGGCACACTTAGTTTCCAAAACAAAAAGCACTTCTTTGTGGCACCCGACCTAAGGAAGGTGCCCCAAGGGGTAGCTCTTATATTCAAACTGAATTATTGATTTCGTTAAGCGGTATAGCTATTGGCTATGCCGTTTTTATTGTTACACACCTTTTCAAAGTGTGTAACCCACTATGACACTTTCTCAGATACTCTGAGCAAAGCTGTTGGCGGGCTCTTTGATGGTGGTCTTACTAAGTTGTCAAATATGACTGTATGATTTTTAACCTGTTTTTTGCGCTACGTCAAAAAAGACAACAAAAGTTGTCTAATATGACTACCATTTTAGAATGAGATGTGTTATAATGTAAAAAAAGGAGGCATAAGCCATGACAAATTTGAAGAAAAATATCGACCATTATATGAACTTAAAAGGGATAAAAATGTATAGTCATTTGCTGGTGAATATTGCACATGAATTAGGAATCAAAGGTCAAGAAGCATACAAATTTGCAAATAATGAAAAATCTAACTTTTCAAAAATGTTAAAAGGTAAAAGACCGCTTAAATATGAATTTATTATCCCTTTAGAAAAAATATTCGGTGTTTCATTAGCACGACTGATGGATGAAGATGCGTATAAATTACCTATAGAAAAAGAAAACGTACCATTTAACAAAGGCTTTAGATATTATGCATATTTAGATGATCCACAATTATACAAAAACGAATTTAATCTATTACTGGCAAACGATGGAAAACCTATCATCACTCAAACAGATGAATTTGGCAAAACCTTTCTTGATTATGTAGTTGAATATCATTCGGTTAATGGCGTGAGATATCTTTATGAAGAGTATGGAATAAAATTGAAATGGTTTTATAATCAGTTTGAATTCAGAAAAGACAAAGGAATAACTTGGATTAATTTTGAAAATAGTATAGAATTTGCGCGTCTTGTAGCAAGTATGAAGGACGTTGAATTATTTAATAGCATTTATGATTCTTATAATATGTTTTTTGCTTGTGGTTACTATGATGTTGACGGTTGTATTTTTGCCAACAATGATTTTTTGGAATTGATATTAGATAATGATGAGATATTCAATTCAATATTTGAAGAAAAATCTTATGTATTTGAATTAAGTAATAGCGCGAAACGAAAAAAACAGGTTGAGTCAATTACGTATAATTCAATCAATCCAATAATAAACACCTGTTTAAGTTATGCGTTAAAACATTTAGATAAATATAAACAACGAGCAATAGAAATATTAAAATTTGGAATCGACTACAACCGAAAGAAAGCTACTAATATAGATTTTAGCGATTATTATATTTGTAATGAACTTGGTGCTTTAAAAAAGTTTAAAGATGAAGATTTTTATGAATTGATTATTTTTGCTGATATAGAAACAAGCGACACCGAAATAAAAGCACTAATTTCTCAATTACCCAAATTCAATAAATACTAACAGGAGAAAATAAAATGTATTGTAAAAATTGCGGAAAGATCATAGATGACTCAGCAACATACTGTATCAACTGCGGAACAAAATTTGACAACAATATTAACGAAACTGATGACCGTTCAAGTTTTGGGTTTGCTATCTTGGGCTTTTTTATTCCAATTGTTGGTTTAATCCTCTTTCTCATATATGAAGGAAAGAAACCTAAACGAGCGAAGTCGGCAGGTAAAGGTGCTTTGGTTGGCTTTATAACCAAAATCGTTTTATCCATTATTCTTGTGATTCTGTATGTCGTTTTTGCTGCTACGCTTTTCACCAACATATCAAATGATATTGAATCCAATGTGCCTTCAATTGGTGATGTATTTAGAGAAGAAACGACAGATGAAATTTTAGAAAAATATGTTGATGTTTCTTTTGGAGAATTCAAAGTAATTAATAATGGGTACTTTTCCGAAACATCCCTTGATATTACAGTAAAAAACAAAGCTGAAAAACAATGCACCTATTACATAACAATTGAAGCAGTAGATGCAAATGGTGCAAGAATTGAAACAGATATGATTTACGCTGATAGATTGGGTGCTGGACAAGAGATATATTTGAAAGCCTTTGAATACGTAGATCAAGAAAAATTAAATCAATTCAAAAATGCAACCTTCAGAGTTTTAGAAATAAACAAATATAATTTTTAATTTTTCAAATGAGGTGCTATATGGGAAAACATTTTTTTGATTTCGAGGATGGCGATTTTGCTCATTCTATCTCCGACAATATGGCAATAGATTCTGACGGAGATTTATTGATGAGGATGGGAGATAATATGGCAATGGATATGGATTCAGGCGAATTGCATATTATATCCGGTTGGTCCAACGACGAAGATGAAGATTAAACCAACGGCGGCAAGGAAACTGTTTTCCATGCCGCCTTTTTATGATTGCAAAAGCAAAGGGGAGACAACTTCCTTACGAAGTGTCTCCCTTCGAAGTGCTTTTTGTTTTGGGTGTTTTGAACTTAGTGACACGAATGAAGTGTGCCTGAAAACCTGATTTTCTTAAAAATATAATTATAATATTCTTTCTGAAATCATTTTACAAATAGCATAATTGTAATTACTATTAGTGTTATTATTCTTTTCATTTTTTGTTCTCCTTAAAAATCAAAAATAGCATAAGGAATATCAAACCATATAAATAAAATTGCCAAAGCTATAAATATTGCATTAATAATAAATGCTGTTATTTTCTTTTGTGAAGATGTATTTTTATCAGATGCAATCAAAAGACTTACAATAATTGCGACAATAACGGGAATAGCTGTTAAAAATGGTTTTATATCACTGTCTATCCCAACTACCTTTCTATTATCAAGCAAATTATCCAACGAATAGTAAGTTTGCTGGGTAGCAAGTCTTATTACAAATGAAATTATTGCACCTATAACAGAAATAAAATATGAACCTTTTATTTTACCGCTTGACAAGTTGTTTGCATTAGAAACAATCTTAACAGCAGGTTGAAAATTTGTACCGACTGCTGTTCCGCATCTTCCGCAGAATTTATTTTCTTCTTTAATAACCTGTCCACACTTAATACAATATTTAACACTTTCGGTTAATTGCTCTGCAAGTTTTTCACCACAGCTTGAGCAAAAAGTTGCACCTTCACCAACAGTTGATTTACATTTTGGACATTCCATTTTTATCATTCCTTTCAATTTTTTGATTAAAGTGATATAAGCAATCCTACAAAAAATGCTGCTATACTCCAAATAATCATTTTTGTATCGATTTTTGATTTTCTTTTATAACTATAATAAATCAAATATCCATTCACCACCGTTATTAAAACCGATGTAACTATAAAACCAAAAAACCTAATAGCTATCATAGAAACAATGGCAATGATAGAAAGATATTTATTGATTTTTATCTCTCCAAATATATAAATAAAATTATTGATTTTTTCTATAAATTTATTATTTGTTGTTGACTTACCAAGTTCTTCGGCTACTCCAATAGAACTGCCACATTCCGTACAGAATAAACATTCATCTTCAAGCTGTTTACCACATTTACTGCAAATCATTTTTCCACCCCCTGTGTTCTAAAAACAAAACAGTATACACAACGATAATACCAATAATAAAATTTTCTTCATAATTAAAACCACCTTAAATTTAAGTATACCAAATTGGGATATTTTTATTATACCAATATGGGATAATAATGTCAAGAGGTGATTTTATGCGACTTAAAGAAATCAGAAAATCAAAAGGCATTTCTCAACTCAAATTGGCTATGGATTTAAACACAAATCAAAACACAATCAGTCGCTATGAAACCGGTGAACGAGAACCGGGAATAAACGAACTCATTAAAATCGCAGATTATTTTAATATATCTATCGACTATCTGTTAGGCAGAACAAACAACCCTAATATACAAAAATAAGCCGTGAAATTCACGGCTTATTATATCGGCAGTTAGTGCACAAGTAGAAGTGAAGTTTTGGCTTTGCCAAAGTGATGTTATGCTTCGCATAGTGAAGTGTTGCGGTTGCACCGCAAAGCGAAGTTAAGTGTGCCACCCATGCCCGCAGGCACTTCACTTGCCGCAGGCATACTTCACGCACCGAAGGTGTGCTTATCGTGCCGCAAGGCACACTTAGTTTCCAAAACAAAAAGCACTTCTTTCGAAGTGCTTTTTGTTTTGGAGGCACCACCCAGAATTGAACTGGGGATAAAGGTGTTGCAGACCTCTGCCTTACCGCTTGGCTATGGTGCCTTATTATAATTCAAAAGACGCTAATTAATAAGCGTCTTTTTTAAACTTCTGGAGCGGATTACGAGGCTCGAACTCGCTACCTCCACCTTGGCAAGGTGGCGCTCTACCAGATGAGCTAAATCCGCATATTTTGGTGCCTCCGGACGGAATCGAACCATCGACACGGGGATTTTCAGTCCCCTGCTCTACCGACTGAGCTACAGAGGCATGTGGAGACTGAAACCTTTTGTTTCGTCCCGGATATATAAAAATCCGTAAAGGATTATTAACAAGTGGCGACTCCGAAGGGACTCGAACCCTCGACCTCCGCCGTGACAGGGCGGCGTTCTAACCAACTGAACTACGAAGCCACATGGTATCTTTACGAAATACCCGTAAAGATACGTGGTGGGAGTTACAGGGCTCGAACCTGTGACCCCCTGCTTGTAAGGCAGGTGCTCTCCCAGCTGAGCTAAACTCCCATCTTTCCGTTGTTCCCAACGGCTAATATATAATACTATAAACTTTTCGTTTTGTCAATACTTTTTTTGAAATTTTTTCAGACTTTTTTTTATTCGTCATTGTTGCCAATTTTTCGTTCGTCATCGAAGATTGCTTCATCATCTTCAACATCTTTTTTCTCTTCCTGAGCTAATATAGGGTCTATCATAAGCTTTTTAATTAAAGGATATACTGTGAAATTGATAATAAATCCCATTGTTCCTGCCAAAACAAAGAAAACCACAAATATAGACAAGGGGAAGAATAAGAAGATAGCCAAGCCTAAAATTGCCAAGATAATTGTGATTAATATATTTCTCCAAAGGCCTACTATTGCGAAAATGAAAGAGTTTTTATACAGCTGACGGAAGGTTACATTAAAGGTTACCAATAAAACATAGATATAATAGTGCATAAAGGTATATATAATTGAAACCATCAACAGCAGTCCCAGCGCAATTGTTTTCAACATTCCGGGCAAAGCCACATCAGGAGATGTATAAAAAGAGAAAGCGACAAAGCCTAAAATAAAAGCGACAATATCTATAAGAAAGACAACTGTTGCCATTTTCCAGTTCTTTTTAGCTGTGTCTATATAATCGCTCCACAAAAAAGCGTGCTCTTCTCTTGCGTAATTACGAAGCACATAGGTAAAGCCTGCGGTAGCAGCACCGATAGTAACAATCGGGATACAGGACACCACATAAAGCATACTTAAAATACATATTTTCCAGAACTTTCTGAAGTATACATCAAAGAAAAGGAAAAAACGGTGTTTTTGAGGTTCGTTTTTAGAAACACCGGGGCCTTCCTTACTATAATCAAAAAGACCAAAAAAGCCAGCCATATTTTAAAACTCCCTTAGTTTTTATTATCTAATCAATTTTACCACATTAAATTACATTTTTCAATGCATATTTTTTGCACTTTATTGCACTTTGAGCCTTTTATTTTTACAGCAGGAGGAAGGCTTTCGCCAAAGTGTTTTAAAATTAAAGGTGCGACAGCTTTATTTTGCTATGAACAATGAAAAAAATCAAAAGAAGAAATGCCTTAAATGTCCCTTTGCAAACATTTCCAAGAAAAGAGCAGGGGTACATATTATGTGCATTGTGCCGGGCTGTATAAGACAGTACGACAAAAGCATACGACAAATCAGGGAGGGCAGACAAATACACTATGTCATCAAAACAGATAGCTCAGAAAATTAACAGATACATCACAAATCTTTTTCAAGCAGAAGACGACGTTCCCACCCTTGCAGGACTTGCTGTTTATCTTGAGGTTTCAAAGCAAACGCTTGAGCTTTGGGAGAAGGGCGACGACGAAATTCTTAAAAAAGCAGTTATCAAAGCTAAAAATCAGATAGAGCACTATTTCATTTCAAGAAGTGCGCTTAAGAAAATAAATTATTCAACTGCTCATTTTTATCTGAACAACGTTTTTTGTTATTCTAAAGAAGAGGAAAATGACGATTCGGGTGATTTATGTGTAAACATAACTATTGACGAGCCCGAAGCTTAATTCCACATATATTCGTTTGCGTATTTTTTGCCTGAAAACATATCGTATTCAAGTAATGCGTGCTTTTCAAAATACTCATACGCCTCTTCTGAGATATTATATGTTACATTACCGTTTTGGTCAATATACATATTTCTTGCAAAGCCTTTATAATACTGTGCCTGTTCATTGAGATAATTGTAATAGGTAGGACGTACTATATCAAGCTTATTAAAGACGTAGGGCAAAAGCTGATATGCGCTTATTCTTACATTGCTTTCCCTTGTGTCATCAAAATTATTCCAAGCCACAAAGGGAGTGGAAAACATTTTAAACAAGTTTTCGGCGCTTGCATCGTCGGGATTATAATAGCCTATTTCTATATACGGATTATATCCGCCGCCCAGCTTTGCTATATGGTCACCGAAGAAAATAATGACAGTAGGCTCATCAACATTTGAAAAATAGTCTATAAGTATTCCTAAAGCCTCGTCGGAATGGTTTATTCCTGTAGCAAGAGTTGTAAATTTAGCTAAGGTATCCTCCGTTGCTGTATCACTTGACAGCGTAAGCTGTTCATAAATTGAATATTCGTCAGGCTTATAGGAGGTATGGTTTTGCACCGAAACAGAAAAATTGAAAAATGGCTTATTATCAGCAGCTCTGTTTTCATACTCCTCTATTATGCGCTGTGTAAGCTCATAGTCGGAGATAAAGCCACGCTCTCTTTGAGCATTAAAGAAATTATCCGATGCCACAAATTCATCAAACCCAAAACGCTTATAAACATCGTTTCTGTTCCAGAAGCGTCTGCCAAAGGTGTGTATTGCAACGGTGTTATAGCCTTTTGAGGATAAAAATGAGGGTATGGAATCTGTTTTTCCCAACACAAACTGCTGATAAGGAGTACAGCCTGCGGGCAGATGCGCAAGAGAATAGCCTGTAAGCACTTCAAATTCGCTGTTAGATGTTCCACCGCCAAATTCAGAAACTAACAGATATCCGCTTAAATAGTTTTCTCTGACATAATCAACAGTCGGCATAAGGGGACGCTCAAAGGATAAATTTTCAGCTCTGTTAAGGTCGGTAAAGGCTTCCGACATTATAACTATAACATTGGGTGTTTTTTGAGCTTGAGTGTCAGATTTCTCGGTATTATCAATAATTCCCTGTATAGAGTCTTTTGAATAGCCCTCAGGCTTTTCTACTGAAATATATTTAAAATTCATTATAAATGATGGGATAAGCCCCGCTCTTCTATAGCCTTTTGCCTGGTCCCATTGATTTATTGAAATGCCGTTATAGCTCATAAAGGCGGTATTGAAAAATGAAAAGTATCCGCCTACCATAACAACAGCTACAAGCACTATTGCACCTATAAGCCTGTTTCTTTTTCTTTTAAAGCCTGTTTTAATTTTAAAGAAAAAGCGCATAAAGAATACAAAGCATATTCTCCAGGCTATAATTATAATTCCTATAACCGTTGACAAGGTAAGACTTAAAGAAATTTCGGGAAGAATATTGGCTGCATCGCTTACAACAAAAATATCCCAAGGAAATACAGGGTCGCTTCTGTAATCAAGCTTATAGTAATTTATAAGTGAGAAAACAGGATAAAAGATACAGTTAAAGATAACCCCTATTTCCACAATATTTGTAATATAAGTAATTAAAAGTCCTGTTGAAAAAATAACAAGGGTGGAAAGCAAATACTGAAAAGACCAATAGAAAATAAACTCAAATACAGAGGCTATATCATTTCTTGAAATAAACTCTACCACAAAGGTAAGCATTAAAGAAGAAACAAAAAGCACCAGAACAGTATATATCTGAGTTATATTTTTCTTTATGAAATTCAATATTTTCTCTGATATTTTTCCCATTATACAAATTCCTTTAAAATATAGATATAAATTAAATTTTATATTATTCGCAAATATAAGTCAAGAAAATTGCCGAAAAATTAACATAAATATAACATTTGGAAAAGAGGTGAATCAGTGTCCAAGCACAATATAAATTTTAAAGTAACAAAAAAGCAGGCTCTTTTTATATCCTGCAAATGCGACGAAGTCTTTTTTGGCGGCGCTGCGGGAGGCGGAAAATCCTATGCTCAGCTTATAGATGCTTTACAATTTGCTCTTACTTATCCCTCTTCAAAACAGCTTATTTTGCGCCGCACCTTTCCCGAGCTTGCCCGAAGCCTTATTGCTGAGAGCATCAAGCTTTTTCCACGACAGGCGGCAAAATTTTTAAAATCGGAGAAGAAATGGCTTTTTAAAAATAACTCCTGTATAGAATTCGGCTACTGCGACAGTGAAACTGACGTTAATAAATATCAGTCTGCCGAATATGACGTTATAAGATTTGATGAGGTAACCCATTTCACGCAGTATCAGTACACATATCTGCTGTCCCGTATCAGAGGCACCTGTCCCTGTCCCAAGCAGGTTAAGGCTACGGGAAACCCCGGCGGAGTGGGACACGGCTTTATAAAGGAGCGATTTATCGACGGTGCAATTTTTAATAAGCCTGTATATAAAAAGGACGGCAGAAGCTATATCTTCATTCCGTCCAGCGTGCGTGATAATCATTTTCTTTTAAAGGCTGACCCCGATTACATAAAACGTCTTGAACAGCTTCCCGAGCACGACAGACGACAACTTCTTGACGGAGATTGGGATGCTTTCGAAGGCCGTTATTTCAATGAATTTTCTCGACAGATACACGTTATAAAGCCCTTTGAAATACCTAATTATTGGGAACGCTTCATAAGTCTTGACTACGGACTTGATATGGCAGCGGCTCTGTGGTGGGCAGTTGATGAACAGGGACGAGCCTATATTTACAGAGAGCTTTATAAGCCAAATCTAAATTTATCTGCCGCAGCCTCAGAAATATTAAAAAGATGTCCACCAAACGAAAAGATTTCTTATATCGTAGCCTCTCCTGACCTTTGGAACAGACGGCAGGAAACGGGATATTCAGGCTTTCAGATAATGACAGAGGCAGGGCTTGACAGACTCATAAAGGCAGACGATTCACGAATTTCAGGTTGGCGTGCCCTTAGGGAATGGCTTATTCCTTTTGAAGACGAGCAAGGAATAAAAAGGGCAAGGCTTTCTTTCTTTGAAGGCTGCTGCCCCAATGTTATAAGAAGCCTTCCCCTGCTTATGCACAATCAAATCAATCCCGAGGACTGCGCCAATTCTCCCCACGAGATAACTCACGCTCCCGACTCTTTGAGATACGGAATAATGTCCCGACCTCAGAAGAGCGTACAAATAATAAAAAAGCCTGACCCCTTTGGGTTATACCGTTCAACACAAAATGAGCCTGATATTTCTTCCTTTATAAAATTCTAATCTTCCATTGTTTCTAAAAGAAAGGAAACGGGACGGAAACCGTCATTACAGGAAATCATAGCTGATTTTTTGTTTTTCATCCAACCGTCATAGAAATCCTCTGCCCCATAAGAAAGCGCCATTACAAAAGAGGACATACTTTCCCAGGCACTGTCGCACATACCCTGGGGCTTTTCAAAAGCCCTTGCGATAAATACCATACCCTCTTTCATATTGCAAGCGTGTTTTATAGGGTTTTCATATTTTTCTATTAAATCGTCATATCTTGCTGTTTTCATAACAGTAATCTTTACACTTTTCATTCTATCACCTCAAAAGGGGATGTAAAAAAAGCGCTGATCGCATAAAACAAGCAAATAAAAAAACTATATACTATCACTTTATTAAAGAAAGAGTAAAAATTGATAGAAAAATATTTTTTTGATAGTTTCTTTTATTAAATATATGTTTTATGTTATCTGCCAATTTCGCCCTCGGAGTACTTCTGTACGCCGTCGGGTAACCACCGACAAAAAAATTTGTCGGTGCGAAATTGACAAATTCTGCACATTTTTTCCTATCCCCTTAAAAATCGGACAGTTATTTTCAACTGTCCGATTTCAATTAGAATATTATAATTAAGAACTGAGAAACCAAAACAACCGCAATCAATGCTATAGGATAGGTTGAAGCGTAAGCCGCAGCCACGTTATCCGTTTTTGCAACGGAAATAAGTGTACCTAAAGCAGGGGTACTTGTCATGCCGCCTGTAAGAGAGCCTAAGTTGTTGAGCAGCTCGAGCTTTAATACATACTTTGCAAAGAGGTAACCGATAATCATGGGGAATATTGTCATTATAATACCGTATACAAAGTACATAACGTCAAAGTTCTGAACAAACTCTGCACCGCCGGGGATACCTGCACCTACAAGGAAGAATACAAGACCTAATTCTCTGAATAGCTTAAGTGTTACATCCTTGGGCATAATGCTGACTTTACCTATTCTTCCGAAGTGTCCTAAGATAAGACTTACAAGTAAGCATCCGCCTGTAGTTGTAAGTGAGAAGCAAGTGCCGCTGAAGCCTGCAGAGGTTAAGGGGATTTTAATCTGACCTACAAATGTACCCAAAATTGCCGCTAAAGAAAATGCCGCAATACCCATATGGTCAATTTCGAAAAGCTTTGTAACTATATTTTTCTTTTCTTCATCGTCTTTAACTGTAATCTTTGCAACCTCTTCTTCCATATTAGCCTTTGTAAGCTTAGGAATAAGCTGAACAAAAAGAACAACACCGATTACACCGAATATGTACGCAATACCGTGTCCTACCGATACCAAGCCCTGAAGCTCGGGAGCTACGGTTGCCTTAGCAGCTGAAAAAGCAGGAGTTGAAGTTAAAGAGCCTGAAAGCAAGCCTACAATCATAGCTACAAAACCGTCCTGCTCGGTGATGCTGCCGCCGTAACCTATAACCTCACCAAGACCGATGCAGCCTGCTGCCGAAAGTCCGCCGGCAATAATAATAACTAAGCCAAGTAAAACATATGACTTAAAGTTCTTTTTAAAGTTTCCAAAGAATTTAGGGCCTGCAATAAAGCCTACTGAGGTTACGAACAGTACAAGACCTAAGCTCTCAACTATGGAAAGACCGTTTGAAAAATCGTACGGCTTTGATGAAGCGCTGAAAATCAATCCGCTTTCATTCATTTTAAAGAACAATGCGCCTGCGAGCAAAGCGATAATAAATACGCCTGCATCTCCTAAGGAAACGCCTTTAATTGTAATTCTGCCCAAAGCGTAGCCAACTGCCAATACCGCAAACACAACAAGCAACAATGTTGAAATGTTACTGATAGTAATTAATCCACCAAATAAAGTCATTTTTACAAACCCTCTTACTTATGTTGTTCTAAATATGCTTTTCTGCCGCTTTCGTAAAGATTGTTGCCCTCGCTGTCAATAATAACAACAACGGGAAGGTCTTCAACATACAGCTTTCTCAAAGCCTCTGCTCCCAAATCCTCAAAAGCAATAAGCTCTGCCTTCTTTATACACTTTGCAAGCAATGCGCCTGCGCCGCCTATAGCGCCGAAGTATACACCGCTGTATTTTTTCATAGCCTCAACAACCTCAGGAAGACGGGCGCCCTTGCCTATCATTCCTCTTGCACCTACCGACATCATAGTAGGAGCGTATGCATCCATACGTCCGCTGGTGGTAGGACCTGCTGAGCCGATAACTGTTCCGGGCTTTGCAGGGGTAGGACCTACATAATAAATGGTAGCATCCTTAGGGTCAAAGGGAAGCTCTTCTCCTCTGGCGAGAGCCTCGCACATTCTTTTATGTCCTGCGTCACGGGAGGTATAAATGGTTCCTGTAAGCAACAATTCATCTCCTGCGTGTAGGGTTCTTGCCAACTCCTCAGTAAGAGGTAAATTAATCTTTTTTGCCATTTTAAATCACCTCTGTCTTATGACGGGTTACATGGCAGTTAATGTTAATTGCGCACGGCATTCCCGCAATATGTGTAGGCATAGTTTCAATATTTAAGCCTATAGCGGTAGTTTTTCCGCCGAAGCCTTGAGGACCTATGCCAAGCTCGTTTATTTTTTCAAGCATTTCCTTTTCCAAATCCGCATAGAAGGGATCTTCATTTGAAGAATCCAAGGGACGCATAAGCGCTTTTTTAGCAAGAAGCGCGGCTTTGTCAAAGGTACCGCCTATGCCCACGCCTACAACCATGGGAGGACAGGGGTTAGGACCAGCTGTTTCAACAGCCTCTATAATAAAGTCTTTAATGCCCTGAAGTCCTGCTGAAGGCTTGAACATACGGATTTGGCTCATATTTTCACTTCCGAAGCCTTTGGGACCTACGGTGATTTTAACGTTTTCGCCGGGTACAATCTCAGTATAAATCATAGCAGGAGTATTGTCCCCTGTGTTTCCTCTGCGTACAGGGTCTTTAACTACGGACTTTCTCAAATAGCCCTTGTCATAGCCTCTGCGTACACCTTCGTTTACAGCATCGGTAAGGTTGCCGCCTACGAGATGAACGTCCTGTCCTATCTCAAGGAAAACGCAAGCCATTCCTGTATCCTGACAGATGGGAACACATTCATTATCTGCAATTTCGTAATTTTCTATGATGTTATCAAGTACACCCTGAGCGATTTTTCCGTCCTCGCAGGCACGGCAATTTTTAATTGCGCACTTGACGTCGGAGGGCAGATGACAGTTTGCATCTATGCAAAGTCTCTCGATAACATCAGTAAGCTGACTTACATCAATTTCACGCATTTTATTACTCCTTTGTAAAATGTAAGTTTTTATTGTGATAACAACAAGGTTATCATTGATTGTTTAAAACAAACACCGTATCTTTAGGCAAAATCTGATTTAAAAGTTCGTTCTCGCAATGAGTGATTTTAAGCTGTTTTTCACTGAGCATAGTGATATTTATTTCTATTTTAAACTCTCTTTCCGGTCTTAATAGAATTTCGGTTGAAGTCAGTCTATAATAGTAATTAAAACTTTTTCTTTGGGAAAACTTGTAATATTTACCGTTATGGAAAGAGGTGTTATTTGTTTCATTGGTAGTTACATATTCCACTACAGAAATATAGCACTTTTCTCCCTTTGAAAAACCTACCTCTACAATATACATCTTGTCCCCTTTAAATATCCGCTTTTCGTCATCCAGCATTCTATACATATTCCGGTCTTCGGGCTTCAGAAAAGACTCTAAAGGATTTACCCCTTCAAAAACCTCCGAGCTGACATCCGATGAGCTTGACTCCGATACAAAAGAATTCTTGTTTTCAGAGCTTGAAGCCTCAGAGGATATTTCAGAGCTTATAATCTCTGAGGATATCCCGCTGTCGCTGTTTTCTGTACTGCTTATATCGGTTTTATCCATATTGCTTATATCACTTACGCAAGAAGAGCTTTCGGCAGGTCTGTTTTTACAGCCTGCAAAGCATACTAACAAAATAACTACTAAAAGAACAGCTAAAATTTTTCTCATTTTTTTACCGCCTTTCATTTTGGTTGAGTGTATTGCCGAATTTATCTCTCGTGACGTGCGTATTTGGGTAAAAGCAAGGGTGAAACGTCGTCAGCCTCAACGCCTGCTTTCTTAAGCTCCTCAGCGTAAGCCTCGATGTGAGATAGTGTCATATTACCTAACTGAACATCCTTAGCTCTTGCCGCTGCAGCCTTACCAGCATTACGTCCGAATACGATAATATCAAGAAGTGAATTACCCATAAGACGATTTCTTCCGTGTATTCCGCCGACAGCCTCGCCTGCAACGAGTAGGTTGCTGATAGTCTTTGTAAAACCGTCTCCGCCGATTTCAAGACCGCCGTTCTGATAGTGGAGAGTAGGATAAATAAGAATAGGAAGCTTACGCATATCTATTCCGTAGTTCATATACATACGCATCATAGCAGGAATACGCTTTTCAATGGTGCCTTCGCCGCCGATAAGCTCAATCATAGGAGTATCGAGCCATACACCGCTGCCCAAAGGAGTTGTAACACCCTTGTTGCGCTCTGTACATTCACGGATAATGGAAGCCGCAGAAACGTCACGGGTCTCTAAGGGATGCATAAATGCTTCACCGTCAACGTTTACAAGCATAGCGCCCAAGGAACGTACCTTCTCTGTAACAAGCGCGCCGAATATCTGTGAAGGGAAAGCAACGCCTGTGGGATGATACTGAATTGTATCCTGATAAAGAAGAGGAGCGCCTGCACGGTAGCCTAAAACAAGGCCGTCAGCTGTTGCGCCGTAATGGTTTGATGTGGGGAAGCCCTGATAGTGAAGTCTTCCTGCGCCGCCTGTTGCAATAATAACTGTCTTAGCACGTGCAACGAGCAGGTCCTCTGTTTCCATATTCATAAGAACTGCGCCTGCAACCTGACCCTTTTCGTCCTTTATAAGCTCTATTGCAGAGGTGAAATCAACAACGGGAATCTGACGGTTGATAACCTCATCTCTCAAGGTACGCATAATTTCTGCGCCGGAATAGTCCTTACAAGCGTGCATTCTCTTTCTTGAGGTACCGCCGCCGTGGGTTGTAACCATTCTTCCGTCTGCGTCCTTGTCAAACATAACGCCTAATTTATTAAGCCATTGAATAGCATCGGGAGCTTCCATAACAAGACGGCGTAAAAGCTCAGGTCTTGCCGCAAAGTGACCGCCGCCGAAAGCGTCAAGATAGTGCTGTACGGGAGAGTCATTTTCCTTATCTGCCGCCTGAATACCGCCCTCTGCCATCATTGTATTGGCATCACCTATACGAAGCTTTGTTACAATCATAACGTTTGCGCCTGCTTCGTGAGCTTCAATAGCCGCAGAAGAGCCTGCGCCGCCGCCGCCGATAACCAAAACGTCTACATCATAATCTACCTTGCTTAAATCTACATCCTTATTCAAAAGACGGCTGTTGGAATGAATAAGATGGGTTAACTCAGCGGGAGCCTTCTGTCCTTTGTTAAGACCTATTTTAATTTCTGCAAAACCGTCTTCACGGTAGTCGGGGTGAAAAGCTTTAAGAAGGGTAGACTTTTCCTCTGCAGTCATACGTCTTGGCTCTGTAGCCATACGTGCAGCTCTTGTAGCCTCAACCTTTTCAACGGATTTCATCATTTCAGCTGTAAACATAATATACCCTCCTTATTTCTCTATTTCTCTTGTGTTGTAAAGTTCTTGCATCTCTGTAATGGGCTTTTGCATAATCTGCTCGATAAGCTCATCAAAAGCGCCGCTGTTAATTTCTTCAACACGGTTTTTAAGATGCTCTGTTTCAGGAGCAATATATTTTCCTGTCAAACGTCTTGCAAGAAGACCAACCATAGGATGAGAAATACCTGCAGGACATCTTACTGAACAGCAGCCGCAGCTTACACAGTCAAAGGACTCCTCAGCACATTTTTCAAATTCGCCTCTCTGAGCGTATGCTATGTACTGCATAACGTTCAAGTCCTGAGTACAAGCCTTTGTGCAGGCATTACAGCCTATACAGCTGTATATTTCAGGATAAAGCTCCATCATAATCTGCTGATTGGGTGTAATTTCGTTTATGTCATAGGTACGCTTATCTGTGGGGAAGAAGGGAATACTTGCTACGTACATACCCTCCTGAACCTGTGTCTGACAAGCAAGACAGGTTTTAAGCTCGTTATCGCCTTTTATTCTGTAAATAGTAGCGCAGGCACCGCAAAAGCCGTGACGGCAGCCGCAACCTCTTTTGAGGGTATAGCCGGCATATTCCATAGCTGTCATAATTGTAAGGTCTGCCGGAACGCTGTATCTTTTACCGAAAAAATATACATTTACCATATTTTCCATTATAAAATACCCTTTCCTTTATTAATACTCATTGGGGAGCTCATCTATTTCGTCAAAACGGAACACGGGACCGTCCTTGCAAACGTATTTTGAACCGATGTTGCAACGTCCGCATTTTCCTACTCCGCATTTCATTCTTAACTCAAGAGTGGTGTAAACCTGCTCTTTTGTAAAGCCCATTTCCTGAAGTGCCGCAAGCACAAATTTAATCATTATAGGAGGTCCGCAAACAAGGGCTGTTTTATCAGCCGCTATTTCAAGCTCCTTAAGATAAGCGGGAACAAAGCCAACGTGACCGTCCCAACCCTCTTGCTCACGGTCGATGGTCAGATAAACGTTTACGCCCTCAGTCTTCATCCAGACCTCTTGAATTTCCTTTAGCTGAACTAAATCATCAGCGGAACGTGAGCCGTAAATGATATCTACTGTGCCGTAATTCTGACGGTTATCAATTACATAGTTTATAACAGAACGAAGAGGTGCAAGACCGATACCGCCTGCAACAAAAAGCAAATTCTTGCCTTTTAATTCTGTTTCAACGGGGAAATTATTTCCGTAAGGTCCTCTTACGGTAATTTCGTCGCCTACCTCAAGGCTGTGAAGCTGTTCGGTAAGCATACCGCATTTTTTAATGCTGAATTCCTGATATTCCTTATTTGTGGGAGATGAGGTTATGGAGAACATACCCTCACTCACTCCGGGAATACATAGCATAGCGCACTGACCGGGCATATGCTCAAAAAGCTTTCCGCCCTCGGGCGCATTTACTCTGAAGGTTTTAACATCGGGAGTTTCCTCTCTGATGTCTGTAATTACTCCCACCATTGGAATAAGTGTATCTAAATTATAATTCTTATGGCAATCACAATCACACATCTTATTTGCCTCCCTCTTTTGAAAATGCTTTTATAACCTTTACTATATTTAACGCAGAAGGACATTTGTCCACACAACGTCCGCAGCCTACGCAGGAATACATTCCGTCATTATTTGCAGGGAAATATACAAGCTTGTGCATAAATCTCTGACGGAAGCGCTGCATCTGGCTTGTACGGTTGTTACCGTGCGCCATCATTGTAAAATCGGAATACATACAGGAATCCCAACAACGATAGCGGTGTACTCCGTTGCCTGTGTTGTAGTCCTTTATGTCATAGCATTGACAGGTGGGACATACAAAGGTACAGGTACCGCAAGCAAGACAAGGCTTGTAAAGCTCTTCCCAAAGGGGAGAGTCAAACTTTTCACTGAGAACGTCCCCGTTCCAGCCCTCAAGAGAAAGCTTGGAATAAGGAAGCTTTTCAACAATTGCTCTGATTTGCGCCTTTTTGTCTTCAACCTTTTTATCGTCAGTATCAGTAAGAAGGCTTTCAACAGATGCTGTAAGAGCTTCGCCCTTCTCTGTAAGCGCTTTCCAATAAAGGCTTTCGCTGTCAAGCCATACTGCAACATCGGCAAGAGGCTCTGCACAGTCAACACCGAAAACATTACAGAAGCAAGACTCCTCAGGCTCGTTACAAGCAAGAGCAACTATTATTCCGTGCTCACGTCTTGCCGCATAGAAGCTGTCAACAGGCTCGCTTAAGAATACTCTGTCCAAAACCTCTATTCCCTTAACGTCACAGCCCTTCATTCCGAAAACAACAAAGTCCTCGTTTACAAGCTCCTCGGGAGTTATGGAAAGCTTTCCGTCCTTACGGTCGCAGGTGTACAGGTTCTCACTTTGAGGAAAGAAAACATCTTTAGGAGATTTTACTGTTTTTAATGTGTCCAAATCAAATTCCGCATCCGCTGTATAAGGGGCAAAATTAACTTGATTGCTTACCTTCACAGGAAGGTAAAGACCCTTTGTCTGAGCAATAAGGGAGAATAATTCGGGTAACTGATTTCTTGCTATTGTTTTCATAAATTATCCCCTCTCCTTCACTATGCTCGGCTCTACATCGTCAAAGGTGTAGTTTGTAAGGGGTGCCTGCGCCTCAATGTCAGCACCCGCCTGATACTCGCCGTAAAATTCGTTGATATCTTTTATAAATTTGCGGTTAAAGAGGTGAAGAGGTATTCCCTGAGGACATACACGGCTACACTCTCCGCAGTCGGTACATCTGCCCGCAACGTGAAATGCTCTTATAATGTGGAACATTTTCTCTTCAAAAGAGTCTGTATTAGCTTTTTGAGCAGAGTCAAACTTTGTGCTGTCAAACACACATTTGCGACAGCTGCAAGCAGGACATACGTTTCTGCAAGCGTTACAACGGATACATTTGCTGAGCTCTTTTCTGAAAAATTCAAATTTTTCTTCGGGGCTCATTTTTTCGATTTTTTCAATTTCTGTAAATCTTTCTGCATCCTTTGTGTCCTTTGACTCGCCTATAAGCTCGTCATATATAACGTGCTCCTTGCCCTTGCAAACGTGGCAACGCTCAAGCATAGCGTCTGCATAAGGGAAGGTTTTGTCGCCGTAAAGAGTTTTGATGCTTAAAGTATCGCACTCGTCAGACATCTCGGCGCCTGTAATTTCAAGTATACCCTTGATACCCGAAGCCTTGATTTTTTCAACATCAAGCTTACCCTTACAGCCTACGCCTACAATGTACGCCTTATCTCTGTCAATTCTGTGCTCCTTAAGAAGCTGATTAAAGCTGTAGGAGTCGCAGGGCTTAAGAAATACTAAGGTTTTGCCTTCAAGCTTTGAAGCTTCAATCATATATTTGCTTAAGTTAGCACCGCAAAAGCCGTTATAAACAAAATTCTTTAAGTCCTCCTCTGTTTCAAAGAAGGAAGGCTCGGGGTTAAAGGTAAAGTCGCCGGCTTTCCAGCCTAATACACGGACAACTGTACCGTCTGCAAGCAGTTCTTTGGCTCTGTTAACTAATTCTTGCATCTCAAATCCCCCAATCTAACGTTTTCACCTAATGAACGGATTTTGTCTACAAAATCATTCATAACGGTAGAGAATTTTACGCCCTCTGCCGCAGATACCCATTCAACACGGGTACGTCCGTTTTCAACGCCGATATAATCAAGCATTGAGAAAAGCAATGTCATACGGCGGCGTGCGTAGTAGTTACCTGTGCTGTAATGGCAGTCGCCGGGGTGACAGCCGCACATAATTACACCGTCTGCTCCTTTTTCAAAAGCACGCAGAATAAACATAGGGTTTACACGGCAGGAGCAGGGGACCTTAATGATTTTAACGTCTGCAGGATATGAAAGACGGCTGCTTCCCGCCAAGTCTGCGCCTGCATAGCTGCACCAGTTACAACAAAAGGCTACAATCTTTGGTCTGAATTCTTTATTTTCTATCGACATATTGCATCAACCTCCGCTATAATCTGTCTGTTAGAGAAGCCCTGAAGGTCCATACAACCTGAAGGACAAGCAACGGTACAAGCACCGCAGCCCTGACACAAAGCACCGTTTACTACTGCAATACGGCGTGTCTCTCTTATTCCGTGGTCATTTATTTGCTTGTCCTCATAGCTGATAGCGCCGTAAGGACAAACGTTTGCACAAGTTGAACATCCGTTACACAAAAGCTCGTCTGCCTTAGCAGTACAGGGGTTAGTGGTAAGCTTATCCTTAGAGAGTAAGCCGATAGCCTTAACTGCCGCCGCACCTGCCTGAGCAACTGTTTCGGGGATATCCTTAGGTCCTTGAGATACACCTGAAAGGAAAATACCTGCTGTAGGTGACTCAACGGGACGAAGCTTTGCGTGAGCTTCTGTTAAGAAATTGTCATTGTCAATACTTGCTGTAAGCATTGTAGCAATTTTTCTTACATCCTTGTTAGGCTCGATAGCGGCTGCAAGAACAACCATATCAGCCTCTTTAAGAATTTGCTTGTTGTCAAGAAGGTCAACACCCTGAACAAGAAGCTTGCCGTTGGGCTGAGGTAATACCTTACCAACCTGACCCTTTACATAATTTACGCCGTACTGCTCAACAGCTCTGCGGTAAAACTCGTCAAAGTTTTTACCGGGGGTACGCACGTCAATATAAAATACAGTAACATTTACATCGGGATATTTATCTCTTATAAGCATAGCGTGCTTTGCAGTATACATACAGCAGATTTTGGAGCAGTAGCCCTTTCCTCTGTTGTCTGAGCAACGGCTTCCCACGCACTGAATAAACACCATTTCCTTGGGGGCTTTTCCGTCAGAAAGACGTTCAAGATGTCCCTTTGTAGGTCCAGCCGCATTCATAATACGCTCAAGCTCTAAAGAGGTTATAACGTCTTTACTCTGGCTGTAAGCATATTCGTCATAGTTGTCAAGCTTAATTACGTCAAAGCCTGTTGCAACAACGATAGCGCCGTATTTCTGAGTAATGATTTCGTCCTTTTGCTCGTAGTCAATAGCGCCTGCCTGACAAACCTTAGCGCAAAGACCGCATTTTCCTGTTTTAAACTTGATACAGCTATCTGTATCAATTACGGGTACGTTAGGAATAGCCTGCGCAAAGGGAGTGAAGATAGCGCTTCTTGTATTAAGACCTCTGTTAAACTCGCTGGGAGCCTTCTTAGAGGGACATTTTTCCTGACATAATCCACAGCCTGTGCATTTGTCCATATCTACATATCTTGCTTTTTTGCGAATGTCAACAGTAAAATCACCGACAAAGCCGGAAACGTTTTCAACCTCGCTGTAAGTATAGATATTTATTTTTTCGTGAGCTGCGGCATCAACCATTTTAGGAGTAAGAATACAAGCTGAGCAGTCTAATGTGGGGAAGGTCTTGTCAAGCTGAGACATTCTTCCGCCGATGCTTGGCTCCTTCTCAACAATATCAACCTCAAAGCCTGCATCTGCAATATCAAGCGCTGTCTGAATACCGGCAATACCGCCGCCTATTACAAGCGCTCTTTTTGTAACACTGCTTTCTCCGGGATATAAGGGAGCGTTAAGATTTACCTTTGCAATAGCAGCTCTTGCCAAAATAACAGCCTTTTTGGTAGCTTCCTCCATATCCTTATGTATCCAGGAACAATGCTCACGGATATTGGCAATTTCAACCATATAAGGATTTATGCCCGCTTTCTGAGCCGCCTTTCTGAAGGTGGCTTCGTGCATACGGGGAGAACAGGAGCAAACAACAATACCTGTCAGATTTTTTTCCTTAACTGCTTCTGCTATTCTCGCCTGTCCTGCCTCTGAACACATATAGGGATAGTCTTCAGCGTGGACAACACCGGGCTCTAAAAGAGCCATTTCAGCAACTTTTTTAACGTCTACCGTTGCAGCAATATTAGTACCGCAGTGGCAGACAAATACACCTATTCTTTGCATCAGGCTTACCTCCTGTATTTTCTGAATGAGCTTACAAGCAACTGCTGAGGAAGCTCAGGATCGAGTAATTCGGGAACTTCATTGGGAGAAAGATAGGTTTCTCCTTTTTGACGGATAACTGTCTGTCTTGCCGCATCTATAAGCTTGCCGGGCTGAACGTCACGGGGACAGCGCTCAATACAAGCAAAGCAGGAAAGACATTTCCATAAGGATTTTGAATTTACAAGTGCCTCTATATCGTCATTTACTACATAGGAAACAAACTGATGAGGCTTAATATCCATCTCGTTGAAAGAGGGACAGGAAGCGGAGCATTTTCCGCATTTCATACATTTCAAAGGATTTACACCGCTGATTTGTTTAATAAGTTCAGCCTTGTTATTACCTGTACTCACAGCTTTGCTACCTCCTTTTCAGCCTCTTCTTTAACACCTAAAGCCTCTGCCAAAAGCTCTGTAAAATAATATACAGGGATTTTGCTGTCGGTGGTCTTGTTAAGATTATACATACACAAGGGACAAGCAGTGATAAGCATCTGCGCACCGAAGCCCTCAGCGCTTTCTGAAATCTTTTCACACATATTTTTGGACATTTGTTTTTCCTTTAAGGAAATGTAGCCGCCGCAGCACTCGTTACGGTAAGGATAAACAACAGGCTGTGCACCTAAAGCACGGATAAAATCTTCCATAATCTTAGGATTTTCGGGATTGTCAAAGCCTAAAACCTTTCCGGGACGTAAAAGCAGACAGCCGTAATAAGCGCCTATTTTCTTGTCTGTCAAAGGATTGACAACCTTTTGCTTTAATGTATCAAAGCCTACACGGTCACGCAAAACCTCAAGGAAATGCAAAACCGTTGTTTCCCCTGCATAAGGCTCATCAAGCTTCATATAGTTGTTTGCCTTTGTTCTGATGTCCTCGACATTTTTCATATCGTCATTAACACGCTTAATAACGTGATGACAAGCGGAGCAAAGAGTAACTAAATCTCTTCCCTTTTGCTTTGCATCATTAAGTGCACGAACAGAGGAAAGCTTTGTTGCGATTTCGTCAGTACCTAAGGGATAAACGCCGCCGCAGCACTGCCAATCTTCAATTTCCTCAAGCTCAAAGCCCAAAGCCTTTGCTGATACTCTTGCATAGGCATCAAGCTCTTTTGCTTTTGTTCTTAACGTACAACCGGGATAATAACTGTACTTCATAATAAAAACCGTATCCTTTCTTCAAGCCTGTAAGTGAACGGGCTTTATATTTCAATCTGCGCAATAACAGCCTTTAATGCGTCTGCGCTTGCATGTAGCTTTTTGAGTTCGTCTATTGTAATTTCCATATGTACCTTGCCCTTGGAACCCTCAGCGCCTACACGGGTAAGAGTACTCATACATACATCGTCAATTCCGTACTCACCGTGCATCATTGTAGAAACGGTAACAATAGAGTCAGAGGAGTCGCAAAGAACCTCACAAAGAGAGCAAACCGATGCAGATACTGCATAGAAGGTTGCGCCCTTCTTTTTTATAATCTCGCCGCCGGAGGTGCGTACATATGTATATATCTCTTCTTCATCAAGATAAGGAAGATTATCCTTTCTGTTGGCGATGTTGGAATATTCCTCTAATTTAACACCGGAAACGTAAGCTGTAGACCAGGGAATAAAGGATGTATCACCGTGCTCGCCGAAAACGTATGCGTGAATATTCTTTTGAGCAATTTTGAAATGCTCAGCAAGCTTACAGCGAAGTCTTGCGGTATCAAGAATTGTACCTGAACCGATAATCTGTTTTTCAGGTAAGCCCGAAATCTTTGTAAATACATATGTCATAATGTCAACAGGGTTGCTTACGATTACATAAAGCGCATCAGGACAAGCCTTTACAATCTTGGGAGTAATGTCCTTAAGAATATTAACATTTGTCTGACAAAGGTCAATTCTTGTCTGACCGGGCTTTCTTGCAATACCCGATGTAATAATAACAAAATCTGAGCCTGCAGCGTCCTCATAATCACCCGCAACAATTGAAACAGGATTTCCGAAGGCAGTTCCCTGCATAATATCCATAACTTCGCCTTCAACCTTTGTTTTGTTGATGTCAATCAATACGATTTCAGAGGCAATATCAGAAGATGAAAGAGTATATGCAATTGTTGAACCAACGCTTCCTGCTCCGATAATTGTAAATTTTTTACCCATAAAAGCCACCGTTTCCTTTCTTTTGCATACACTTATACGCATATGCTTTTGTCGCATTTCGGCGAGCGACACGCCTTTTTTAAATCGTTTTATATGTTCTTTTTAATTACAAAAAAATAACACTTTTTTATGTGAAAAAACATCTCTTTTGCTTGCATTTATGCGACATCTTTCCAATTATCAATTATAATGGCTATCGTTAGTCGAAACCCCGCATTTTTGCGTGGTTTCGACACCAAATCTTTGATTTGGTGTCAAGTTTTCTTAGAAAACTTGACCATACCCATTTCAATAATTGTTGTGCAAAATAAATTCATAAAATTTATTTTGCATTAAGCCGATAAAATCGGCTTGTCGAAACGATTTTATCGCTTCGACAAACTACAATTATTATAGCACATTGATATAATTTTAACAAGACTTTATTTGTATTTTCCATATATTAAAGTTTTCTTTCTGCTAAAGAGGATATTTTTATTTAAAAATACACAAAAAAACCTTAAATTTTAACATTTTCGACTGTTATTTTTAAAAAAATACAGCTCGCAAAAACGCAAGTTGTATTTATCTTTTCCAAAACACTCAGAGAAAGTTATCTCCCCCTGAGTGTTTAAAAGAAATTTTCAAAAGCTATTCATATATAATAGTCTTTTCTTTAGTTTCAAGGTCTATCAATACTAATGTAGGGCTACCAGGATTTTTAGGATTATCTATCCATTCATAATAAGACATTATTCCGTCTGTAATATCAAGATAAAGTGCAGAAGCATCACATATTTTTTCGGTTTCCCCCGAAGCTATATCCAATGCGAGAATTTGATTTATTTTGTTATCGCATATATAAAGCTTTCCTCCCCAATCATTAAGTCTGAACACTTGTCCTGAATAAACAAGCTGCTCGTTCTTTCCGTCAAGGTCATAAGAAAATATATTTTGAGAATCATTGTGTACTATATATAATTTGTCATCAAAAATATGAAAGAGAAAAGCTTTGTCGGAAATCAAAGTTTTATCGCTTCCGTCTTTTGCAGACATCCTGTATAAATTCCTGCCTTCTGAAAATGCATTGCGTATGTAATAAATATAATTATCATAAACAGCATAATACCCAATATCGCTGATGTTGAAATCGACTGTTTTTTTTGTTTTAATATTGTACTTTGTTAAATTGCCATTAGATCCTTTCAGCATATAGATATCATCATTTACAATAAACAAATTACTGATAGTTGCATTTATCTCTGTGATGTCTGTAATTTTTTTAGTTTTCATATTCATTTTTTGTATATCGCTACCGCAAATAAAATACAAATCATCTTTTATAATATTTAGCTCAGATGCCTCCAACGGAATAGGATATTCCTCACAAGGACAGTCTTTTATGCACTTTAGTACACGCTTATTTTCTTCTGTTTCCTCAGACAAAAACACTCCACCGTTATAAGAAAGAAATCCCCCTGTATTCAAAAAATTACCTATGGTATTTCCGTAAATAATCTCCTTTTGCTGTGGTTGACAGGAAGAAAAACTCATAATAATAAGCACAAATAAAATAAACGGTATAATCTTTTTCATTCTATCTCTCCCTTTGCTAAAAGTCAGCAGCAACCATTTTAACCATTTAAACTACTGTTCAAAAAAATCTCTTTGAAATCTTTGCCGTCAAGAGTAACTCTGTAAAGTCCTGTAGGATAAGGTCCTTCAATCGGCTCATCTTCAGTACCTGAAGATACAGCATCCATATAGACATAATTCTTATAAACTTTAAGTCTTACCCATAAACCGTCATAAATTTTACTGTAAGTACCGTCATCAAGGTTGATTTTAACCGGTGTATAATAATTATTTACATAACAGTAATTATCTGCAAATCCGTTTCTTTCAATATTAGTCCATAAAGGAACAATTTGCAATTTTTTATTTTCTAAATTATAAATAAACGTTTCATTTGTATGCGTTTGTACCACTATATAATCCATGTAAAAATGCGAAATGAAAATTTTCTCTTTGTCTATTCCCGTTTCAATTACAGTTCTTTTATAACCGTCTAAATCACATTCATAAAAAACTTTCTCACTTTCGCTGTAATAGCGTATTTTATCTTTTAGTACAAAATATTTACTACCCACATCCGTTGCAATAGGCATCTGTTCTCCGCTGCTTTTAAGAAGACATAAAGTCCTCGATGAAGAAGATGTTAAATTTGTAATATAATAAATGTCATTATCGCAAGCGGTAATTGATTCTTCAAACACATAGCCGCTTAAAATAACCTCTTTTTCTGTTTTCTCTTTTGAAATATTATAAAAAGTCGCTCGGCTTTTATCGCTGTCTACCCTATCTCTATCAACAAAAACAGCGTATAAATCCTCATAATCAAGCAAACAAGCACTTCTATATTTGTTAATTTCATAGTAGTCTTCATAGGGAGCAATTTTAGTCGCCGTTTCTTCTTCAAGTCCTTTTTTATATACAACGCCGTAGTGAATAAAATAAATATATCCGTCACGTTCAACAACCTCTTTAGCAGTAACAATGTTGTTGTAAACCCTTGACTCAACAGCGCTTGAATTGTCATTCCCGCTCGGCTCTTTGCTCTGACACCCCGAAAAGCTCAACAAAACAATTATTGCCATAATAAAAGCAATCTTTTTCATTCTATCAACTCCTTTTTATAATATAAAAGGTTACGGTAGCAAAAGCCACTATTTTTATAGCTTTACTGTTCCTGCTTAACAATGTACTTTTCAACTTTTTCGTTCTTATATACAGGACAAGTGTACTGTAGCTTACCTTTAATTATCTGAGGAAAAATCAGATTATTATCTAATTTTGCTTTACCTACCTGCTTAAGCGCATCATATGAATAAATTTCAAGTGAAAAGCTGTTGGGATCAATTACATAAAGCTCATTATCAAATTCATCAATGAGAACAATTCGTTGGTTATCAAATTCAATAATCACTTTGCCGTTTTTTTCTACTACTGTATGCCATTTATTCTCACTATTGTAAGAAGCATTTTTGCAACTGTTATACGCAAAAATAGAATCATCTGACGATACAATCGGATTGCAGGCATCTTTTTTATAAAGAATTATATTTTTATCTTTGCTGTATTCGGCGCCAATGTTTCTTCGGTATATTTTGGGAGATAAATCTTTTTCAACCTCTTCATAATACAGATAATTCAAGCTGCAATCAGCCAATACATTTGTATATTTTTCTTTAAGCCAGCCACAGTTTAAAGCTCTTTCTACTCCTAAGCTGTTTTCTCCGTCTAAATAGTTCTCGTCAATATCCATTATTGCAACAGTATCACTATCCAAAAATTCATATTTTTCGGTTGCTTCTGTTGATATTGTAAAAAAGCTGTGTTTTATTGCCGCTATTTCACTCCATGCATTATACGGAAACTGTTGTGTTGCAACAATGCTTTTAGAAAACTCATTATATTTAATACAAAGGTTCACGGGATTGCGTTTAGTATGATAATCAGGTGCATCGGAAAATTCTTTTTTATTTTTATCTGCCAGAATTTTCCCCTCATTATCAACAATCGTTTTGTTTTCAGTCAGATAATAACTCGGCTCTATTTTATATAACAAAAGCCATTTATTTTCAGACATTTCTATTATCGGAGTGCTGCGTAAAGGGTTAAAAATATAAAAATCTGTAAATATTCTTTTGTTATATGTACCGTCCTCCGATAAGCAAAACATATTTTCAGAGTCCGACGGAATTACCATAAGCTTTTTATCAATGCTTGAAAACTCAACATTTTTACAGTTTTCATCAAGAGGTATACCTGAAAATTCAGAGGATGTTATATCAGAGCTCTGACAGCCCGAAAAGCTCAACAAAACAACTATTGCCATAATAAAAGCAATCTTTTTCATTCTATCAACTCCTTTTCGCTAACAAAACAACAACCGCTATCTTAATCAATCTTTTCGTTCAAATCTACATAAAAAACAATATCCGAATTGCTGTTTTTACCTATTAAACCGCAGTCTTTAAAATGCAAGTGCGTAAATCCTAACTCTTTTTTATCTTCATTTTCTATTTTAAATCGCTTAACTTCATCTTCAAATTTTGTCAAAGCACTTGCTAAAGTTTTTAATTCTTGATAATTAAGTAATATCTCAACACTATCGGTTTCTATATCCTTTTCGGCATAAATTTTCACAAAATCAACCTTTCCGTTTCCCTGCTGTATATCAGCCTTTATATTCTTTTATTCTCTTTATAATGACTATGTGGATGTCGAAATAGGTCAAAGCCTTATTTCGACTGCGAATTCTTTGAATTCGCAAACAATTACCAACGGTAATTGAACATATTCATTGAAATGAGTGTCGTGTGCAATTGAATAGTATGAAATTTCAATTGCACGAAGCCGATAAAATCGGCTTATTGAAACGCTTTTAAGCGTTTCGACAAACTCTCATTATAAGCTTATCATCAATTTTGCAATCTATATTTCGTTTTTGACATTCGTTAATAATTTCTGCCCATATTTTTCTGTATTCTAAAAAATTAAAGTCTATATATATCTTTTTGTCTTTTGAATGTATTGTCATTATTTCACTCATAGGAACAAATTTAGTTCCCGAGTATGATAATTTTTCTATTTCACTATATTGTATAAAAAGCTCACTTCCACTATCATAAAAAACAATTTTGTCATTTAATTCAATCGTTTGTGTAAACTGAGCCTTTATTTTTAAAAAAGCCGATATAAAAAAAACTATGTATGCAACCATAATTGCTCCAAATCCGCCAAATGTACTGTGTTTGCTGTTTTGTTTTATCATATAACAAGCTATACCACCACACAAAACTATTAAGCAACAAGTAATAAGCAATAAAACAACTTTAACAGTACTTTTTTTATATTTCATTTTATGCCCGCCTTTTCTCTGCTGTAATTATGCCTTGTTTTTAAAAGTAAGAGATTTATATTGGCTTTCGGAATCATACATTTCCGATTCAACAAGGTAATGCAAATACTTGATTTTTATTGTTCTTGCACGATATAATTTTGCTCTTTCAAGCGGAAACTTAAACCACAGCTCTGATGCAAAACCGCCGTTTTCATCTGTCATAATATCTTTATCGCAGGAAAGGGTGCTTTGAACATATTTTTCCCAATCCCTTTGCGATGTCAAAAGTTTTTCGAATTTTTCTTTTGATAAGACCTTTTCAATTTCGCTAAGAGAATATTCAAGCTCATCCTTCCACATTTCATAAATTGATATAGCGCCTGCTTCTAATTCTCTTGTTGTAACTAAGTCTTTTAAAATCAAATCCGCCTTTTTATCTATATCATTATACCGCATAGCATCATAAAAAGTACTGTCCGAACCAATAATATCGTAGACATCATATATGTTTTCTAAATATCCGTCATATGCTTCCGCAATCTGCGAAGATATATCACTTTCATTTATCTCAGATGAAGCACCCGGCTCTTTGCTCTGACACCCAGAAAAGCTCAACAAAACAGCTATTGCCATAATAAAAGCAATCTTTTTCATTCTATTAGCCCCTTTACCTATCCTTTGAAACTTTCGTTACTTGTTTTGTCTTAATATCAATTCTATAAAGTGAATTGTTTTTTGTACCGAACAGCCATTCGCCGTCAAATAAATACAATCGGTCAAAAACATCAGAACAAAGCTTGCTCTTTTCAAAGGTTAGCGTATTTATTGCCCACACTCCGTTGTTTTCATCTTTGATATCAGTTACGATTGAGCCGTTCGTTTTTGTAGCCTGAAAGGATAAAAACACATTATTATCGTCACAAATATAGCTTATCCTATTGTTTGCATATTGACTTTCAACAATAGAAACAGTTTTTATGCTTTTGTCGGTTAAATTAAGAAATTTCAATTCATTAGAGCTTCGATATAATATGTTATTTCCTTGGGGCATTACATAAAAAGGGTATTGGTCTATTTCGAAATCAATAATATTTTTTGTGTTGTAATCACTCAATGAAATTTCCACAAGCCATTTATCGTCATTGATAGCAAACAGCTTTTTCTTATGAATATAAAACTGCGTTATATTTTCATAAATAACTTTGCTCTCTTTTGACGATAAATCATATACGTAAAGCTTGTTTTTCCATTTTCCGTCATTATCATCGAAAATGCTGACAGAGCTATAAATGATATAATTTTGATACGCAATAAATTTATCAACATTATTTGCAATTTTAACGGTTTCGTTTTTGACAATATCTTTTGTCTGCAATTTATTATTTTTAACAAAAATAATTTGTTTGCTGTTGATTTGAAACGGAGCATCAATTTTATCAAAATAACTATAATTGCCATCATTGTCAACAACGGTTAATTTTGCACCCCATAAATTTGCTTTCAGCCAAGCAAATTGATTTTCTTTATAATCAATATAATTATCAAGTATATAATTATTATAGTTAATCTCTGTTATTGCTTGTGGGAGAATAGACAGCTTTTCATTTCTGTTAAATATTAAACCAATAGCAAAAATTGCTCCGATAGCTAACGCCGATACTATTGCTATAACTATTAACTTCTTTTTCACCCTATCTCTCCCCCTTTGCTAAAGCAGCAACCATTTTAACTACTGTTCAAAAAACCGCTTGTCAGTTTATTGTTTTTTTAATTTTTTATTTGATGCTACAAGATGACGTTCCCTATTGTTTGGAGAAAAAAATCTCCAAGATTCTTCTTTATCTTCGTTTGTTGCAAACACTATCCAACATACACCGAGGTCCAACCACAAATCATATTTTTCGCTTAAACTCACTCGTTTAATAGGTATGCCTATTAAACGCTCCATAACAGCATTGAATTTATCGCAAGGAGTATCATTTGAGAATATATCACTGTGTTTACTTTTATCTTTCCAAATTACTTCAAATGCACAGCAAACGTGTAAAGCAAAAGTGGGTATTTCTCTATCTTTACCGCCATATAAATCTACAGTCTTAAAAATTTCACCAAATCCAAAATCATAAAAAAACATATCAGGGCTTTTTATACCATAACACAGCGGTAAATTTACAAGATTGTGCTGTAACTCCAATAAATATTTTTTTCTTTTAAAATTTATCCATTTAAAAATAAAATTAAAATATTTTTTCACCCTATCTCCCCCTCTTAAAACAGTCCTTTTACTCTTACTGTGAAACCTTATGAAAAATGATTTTTTGACCTTTGGTAAAATAAGTTGTTTCTTCAACAACAATTGTAAAAGAGTCTTTTTTTACTTCTGAATAAGTCCAAGTTTCGTAATGTTCTTTAGGGCGTGTTGAGCCGTACTCTTCCTCAATGTTTTCTAAAGAATCAACGCAGGCAGAATAAAACAGCCCGCTAACAAAAGAGCACTCCATAGCAACTCCGTTTTGTTCAAAAAAAATCTTTCCATTGGTATTTTCGTCAATATAGATTGAAATTTCTCCGTTTTCGGAAACCCATACTGTGTTTTCTTGGTGTGATGGGCAGTTTTTATGATAAAAATAACGTTTCGCATGAGCGCTTATGAACAATATAGCACAAACAATAACAATTAAAGAAACTATAACGGAAAATGAAACAATAGCTATTTCAAAGACCTTTGATATTCTTCTGCTTCTCATAAGCTTACCTCCATAAAACAGCTCTTTTGTTTATTTTGTATTATTTAACATTACTTTATTGTAAAAAGTAGCTATAATGTTTGCAAATCTCATTTCTTTTATGTAAATATTATACCATTATGCTTGTATTATGTCAACATTTGGAAATGAAAAAACAGCCTGGGCTGTCATAATGACAGCTCAGGCTGTTATTGGTGAATTAAAGGCTAAATTACTTAAGTTCAACCTTTGCGCCAGCTTCTTCAAGCTTAGCTTTCATAGCTTCAGCATCTTCCTTGCTTACGCCTTCTTTAACTGTCTTGGGAGCGCCGTCAACAAGCTCTTTTGCTTCCTTAAGGCCAAGACCTGTAAGCTCACGAACAACCTTGATAACGTTGATTTTGGAAGCGCCAGCTTCAACGAGTTCAACGTTGAATTCTGTCTGCTCTGCTGCTGCGGGAGCTGCGCCGCCTGCTGCGGGAGCTGCACCTGCTGCTGCAACTGCTGCAGTTACGCCAAATTCTTCTTCAAGAGCTGATACGAGCTCGCTGAGCTCTAATACTGTAAGAGCCTTAACTTCTTCTATAAGTGCTAAAATCTTATCTGATGCCATTTTAATTTACCTCCGATTATTTTTTAATATGTTTTTTTAATTTTTAATTAAGCTTCAGCAGCTTCTTTTTTCTCTGCGATAGCTTTAATAACACAAGCAAGCTTTGTAATAGGAGCATTCAAGCCGCCCAATGTCATTGCAATAAGAGTTGTCTTGGAAGGAAGATTTGCTATTGATTTAATAAATGCAGCATCTACAACCTTGCCCTCGAAAATACCGCCTTTGAATACGAAATTTTCGTGTTCCTTTGCATACTCGTTCAATACTCTTGCAGGAGCGATTTCATCCTCCGCGCAAAGAGCCATAGCTGTTGTACCGTTAAGAATGGGATCAAGCTCGCTGTAACCAAGCTCGTTTGCAGCACGGCGAATAAGAGTATTCTTTGCTACGAAATAATCAACGTTATTTTCACGGAGCTTTGCACGAAGCTTTGTATCGTCCTCAACAGTGATACCTCTGTAATCAACAAGAACTGCTGATTTGGAAGCCTGCATTTTCTCTATAAGAGAAGCAACGACAGCTTTTTTCTGGTCTAAAACCTTTTCACTTGGCATTTAATTTCACCACCGTTTTTTTATTTTAAAATTGGAAAACAAAAACGCTCTCCCTGACAGCAAGCCAAAGAGAGCGCAAAATCACATTATGCGAAAAGCTCTTCCTCGGCGGGCGCTGTAAAAACAGACTTAACAACCTGCTGTCTGCGGACCGATAAAAATCGGTGAGCATTATGAACATCAAAAATGATGTTTTTTAGATACGCAAAACATTATACATCAAAGTATAACGTTTGTCAACCCTTTTTTACTCAGTTACTTTAGACTGATTGATTTTTATGCCAGGGCCCATTGTTGAAGCAACAACACAGCTCTTAATATACTGACCTTTTGCTGCTGCAGGCTTAGCCTTAACAATAGCGCCAAGTAATGCATAAAAGTTTTCAGCAAGCTTTTCGCCGCCGAAAGATACTTTTCCGATAGGGCAGTGAATGATATTTGTTTTGTCAAGTCTGTACTCGATTTTACCTGCTTTGATTTCTGCAATAGCCTTGGTAACATCCATAGTAACAGTACCTGCTTTGGGGTTAGGCATAAGTCCCTTAGGACCGAGCACCTTACCCAAACGACCTACAACGCCCATCATATCGGGAGTTGCAACTACAACGTCAAAATCAAACCAGTTGTCGTTCTGGATCTTCGGGATAAGCTCCTCTGCGCCTACGAAATCAGCACCTGCTGCCTCTGCTTCCTTAGCCTTGTCGCCCTTAGCGAAAACAAGAACTTTAACAGTTTTACCTGTTCCGTGAGGAAGTACGATAGCACCTCTAACCTGCTGGTCTGCGTGACGGGAGTCAACACCCAATTTAACATGAACTTCAACAGTTTCATCAAATTTAGCATGTGCAGCTTTAACAGCTATGTCAAGAGCCTCTGCGGGATCGTAGAGCTTTGACTTATCTATAAGCTTAACACTGTCTTGATATTTCTTTCCTCTTTTCAAAATATATCCTCCTTCGTGGTTTTTCGGAGCTTTTTGCCCCTCCCACTTATTTGCGTCGGAGCTTTATCCGACATGGCACACAAAATTAGTCAACAACCTCGATACCCATGCTGCGTGCTGTACCTGCAATCATACTTGCAGCTGATTCAACGCTGGATGCATTAAGGTCGGGCATTTTCTGTGTAGCGATAGCATTTACCTGCTCACGTGTAATTTTTGCAACCTTTGTCTTGTTGGGAACTCCTGAACCGCTTTCAATACCGCAAGCCTTTTTGATAAGAACTGCTGCAGGCGGAGTTTTTGTTATAAAGGAAAATGAACGGTCTGCATAAACGGTTATAACAACCGGAATTATAAGACCTGCGTCATTTTTTGTTCTTTCGTTGAATTCCTTTGTAAACTGCATAATGTTAACACCATGCTGACCTAATGCGGGGCCGACGGGGGGAGCAGGGGTTGCTTTTCCTGCCGGAATCTGAAGCTTAATAAAGCCTGTTACCTTTTGAGCCATTTCTTACACCTCCTTAAAAGATATGTGGTAAATTTCGAGAAATTTTAATTTCTCTCCCACTGTGAATGATTGTTGCTTGTACACAACACTCATTGCAAGGGTTATTGCCAAATCAATGATTTGGTGTTTAACCATTATAAAAACGCAAAACGCTTTTACCTTGGATAAAAACTTGATTTAATCTATAGCCAAAACCTGATTTAAATCAAGCTCAACGGGTGTTTCTCTGCCGAACATGGAAACGGTCACCCTTACCTTTTCCTTAATGATATCTATTTCCTCAACAACGCCGATAAAGCCGTCCAACGGACCGTCAACAACCTTGACATTGTCGCCTACGTTATAGCTTACTTCTATTACCTTCTTCTCTACGCCCAGTTCATATACCTCAGCCTCAGTAAGAGGAACAGGCACAGACTCAGGACCTACAAAAGAGGTTACGCCTCTGATGTTACGAACTATATACCAGGTATCGTCATTCATAACCATTTTTACTAAAACATAGCCGGGGAAAATTTTACGTTCAACCTCTTTGCGCTCGTTGTTCTCCTTTATTTCTTCAACGATTTCGGTAGGAACACGAACATCGCATATAAGGTTTTCGATTTTACGTATCTCCACTATTTTTTCGAGATTTGCCTTTACCTTGTTTTCATATCCCGAATAAGTGTGGACAACATACCATTTTGCTTCTTCTGACATAGCGGTATCATCCTGCTCTCTTCAGATAATTAAAAAAGTCCGATTATAAAACCGATACCCTTAGTGAATATAAAGTCAATAGCCGAAACGAGCAAGCCGCATACCAAAATACCGATGATAACAACGATACTGTTATTGATAATCTGCTTCTTTGCAGGCCAAACTATTTTCTTGAATTCACTCTTGCTTTCTTTAAGATAATTCTTGATTTTGCTAAAAAAGGACTTTTTTGTTGTTTCTGTAGACATTCAAACTTCCTCCTTTAACATTATTTTGTTTCTCTGTGAAGAGTGTGCTTACGACAAAATCTGCAATACTTGTTCATCTCAAGTCTGTCAGGATCGTTTTTCTTGTTCTTAATTGTGTCGTAATTGCGCTGCTTGCACTCTGTGCACGCTAAAGTAATTTTTACTCTCATTTTTCGGCACCTCCTGTTTTGCCTCCCTAATACTGCTGACACAGTACACTGTCAGAACGGTGCAAAAGCAGATTTTCTGCAACCGTATTTTTGCGCATAAAAAATCACTCGATACAATTTCCGCTGAAAAAAACAGCTCGGAAAACCGCATCTGTTAAAGGATTTTTTATGAAATTGATACATTACCTGACAAATAGGTAATGATACTATACCACATCTAAAAAGAAAATGCAAGCACTTTTTTTCTTTTGAGGAAAATTTGTGCCAAGTCAGGAGAAATTCATTGTCGATATGATGTAAATTCCTCACAAAATTTATATTGATGCGTTGCTATGCAACGCTGAAAATGAACAGTTCAAATGCAAAGCATTTTGTGAAGTTTTGAACATCCGTTCAAAGTGAAGTTGCTTACGCAGTGAAATTTTTGATTTTCAAAAATGAAGTTAAGTTTGCCATTCTGCCGCAAGGCAGAACTTCACTTACGAAGTAAACTTCACTATCTCAGATAACTTCACTTGCCCGTCAGGGCAAACTTAGTTGATGAATTCACTTAGTGAATTCATCATACCCAAGTCTTATAAATCCGCCTGCCTGACAAATAATCTTGTCTGCAATTTCAAGCTCAATTATAGAAACTGACAGCTCAGCTATGCTTATTTGAGAACGTTCCGACAGTTCGGAAATATGAATTGGAGTTTTAGAGAGAAAGCTTAAAACTCTTTGAGCCTCGGAACTGACTTCAAGCTCAGAAGTTTTTTCTTTTTTAATCTCCTTTTTATTTATTGAATAAATACCGTCATAATAATCAATTATATCCTGCGCTTTTGTTACCATAATTGCGCCGTCTTTAATAAGCAGGTTAGTTCCCGCACTTTGAGCGCTTGTTATTTCTCCGGGCACTGCAAAAATATCCTTACCCTGTTCAAGTGCCCAATGGGCAGTTATGAGAGCTCCGCTTCTTTCTCCCGCCTCTATAACAACCGTTCCTGCACAAAGACCCGAAATGATACGGTTTCTTACAGGAAAATTCTGACGAAAAGGCTTTGTAATAGGCGGATACTCACTTATAATTGCTCCGCTTTTTGAAATCCTGTTATAGATATCTCTATTTATATAAGGATAGGGATAGTCTGCCGATGAGCCAAGCACTGCCACCGTTTGACCTTGATTGTCAAGCACCTGTCTTTGCGCTGCTCCGTCAATACCCTCTGCCATTCCGCTGACTACAATAATTCCATTATCGGCAAGCTCCTGTGCGATATATTTAGCACAGAAAAAGCCGTATTCGGTAGGACGTCTTGTTCCTACCACAGCTATTGAAAATCCGTCAATGCCTTTAGGTATAACGCCTTTTACATATAGAACAGGACAAAGGGGCTTAATTGTTTTTAGCCTTTGAGGATATCTTTCATCCTCAAAGGCTATTATGTCAATTCCTTTATTCCTGCACAGCTCTGCAATTCTTTTTGCCTCACTCAAGTCCTTATTGCAAAAGAGCTGAGCATCTTTTTCCGACAATCCGTCAACATCAAGATAGTTGCTGAGCTTTGCCTTGTAGACAGCGGTAGCATCGTTTTTAAAATGCCCGAAAACCTTCGAGGTGCGAGCCGTTCCGACACCGCCGCAAAGAGTAAGCCATATATAATGAAGTGTCTTTTCGGCTTTTATCATAGTCCTTATTTTGTACCGAAAAGTCTGTCTCCGGCATCGCCCATTCCGGGAACGATATATCCGTGGTCGTTGAGCTTTTCATCAAGAGATGCGATATACATTTCAACGTCGGGATGATTTTCTTCAATAACTGCAATTCCCTCAGGTGCCGCAAAAAGATTGATAAGGGAAATTTTCTTTGCGCCGTGATTTTTAACAAACTGAATTGCCGCAGAAGCTGAAGCACCTGTTGCAAGCATAGGATCTATAATAAATACTTCTCTTTGCTCAATATCTGCGGGCAATTTGCAGTAATACTCAACAGGGCTGAGTGTTTCGGGGTCACGGTAAAGACCGATATGTCCTACCTTTGCGCTGGGGATAAGAGAAAGAATACCGTCAACCATACCTAAGCCTGCACGCAAAACAGGAACAACTGCCATTTTCTTTCCGCCTATTACCTTTGAGCGAGTTCTTGCTACAGGTGTCTCAACCTCGATTTCTTCCAAAGGAAGATTTCTTGTAGCCTCATAACACATAAGCATAGCAATTTCGTTTACAAGCTCACGGATTTGTTTACAGCCTGTGTTTTTATCTCTCAAAAGAGTAATTTTGTGCTGTACCAAGGGGTGAGTCATTATATGAGTTGTAGGTTTCATTTTTTATTCTCCTTATATTAGTCTTCTATTGTGGGAAGTCTTGAAATTCTTTCGTCGGTAAATACGTCGCACTCGTCATAGCTTGAGGTTGAAAATTCGGAAACTACAGCGCCCTCATCTCCTGCCTGGAACCAGTGTAATGTATTGGGAGCAAGAGTGTACTGCTGACCGGGTAATAATTTGATTTCGTGGAAAACTGTATATTTTCCTTCGGGATGCTGTACGGAAGGCTCCTTCTCCTTAGGACCGCTTACATATAAATATACTTCACCGAATCTGCATCTGAAAGTCTCTTCCTTGCCTATATATCCGATATTTTCTATCGGTACGTGAATGTGCTCAGGACAGGTCTGATTGGGAAGCATAGCAAGCTCTTTAGCACAGCATCTGTCGGTATTTACATAAGTAACTATTTCAAGACCTGTTTTGTAAATATCATCAAGTCCGAAATCTGCTATTTCAAGATTGTCTATCTCCTCCTGTGTCAGCACAATGTTTGCCTTCTTGTATATTTCCAGTGCCTTTTCTTTAACCTCGTTATAAAGTGATTTTTTCATAACTGTTCTCCTTTATATAAATTTATTTTTGCTTATTTTCTATTTTGGTAAAGCAAGCTATTCTTTCAGCGTGTCTTCCGCCTTCAAATTCAGTATCTAAGAACAAGTCAACCATATCGCAAGCAAGTCCGGGGCCTACTACACGACCGCCCATAGAAATAATGTTTGCGTCATTATGAAGTCTTGTCATACGTGCTGAGAAGGTATCTGAACAGCAAGCTGCTCTTATTCCGTTAACCTTGTTTGCGGCTATGGAAATTCCTATACCTGTTCCGCATACAAGAATACCTTTTTCACATTCTCCGCCCGCAACAGCATTTGCAACAGCTTCACCGAAATCGGCATAATTACAAGAGTCGGTGGAATAGGTTCCGTAATCCTTATATTCAATTTTTCTTTCGTCAAGATGTTTTTTAATTGCTTGTTTAAGCTCATAGCCGCCGTGGTCTGAACCGATAGCTATCATTGTAATTCTTTCCTTTCTTAACTTTAAAATCTAATTTATTTTAGCACCTCTTAAATAAAAAGGCAATAGTTTATCGGGTGAAATTATACTTTCTTCGTAATTTTTTTCAAGCGCCGCAAGCCCAACCCCCGATGCGTGCTGAAATCTTACGTTTTCGGGAAGTAAAAGAGCAAGCTTTTTTTCAAAGCTTTCATAGCAAAGCTCTGCTCCGTCCCCCATAAGATATATATCTTCTTTAAATTCGGAAAGTTCTTTATATAAATCCTCAACCGTAATTGCCCTATCTGGACAAAGACGGGTGATTTTGCCGTTTTCGCATCTGAAAAGAGCGTTATAAACTCTACTGCATCTTGCATCCATAGCAGGACATAGTATTCCCTTTAAATTAAGATGGGAATATGCCATTCCTTCTAAAGTGGAAACAGGAATACAGGGGATTTTTCTTGATGCCGCAAGTCCTTTCACCGTGCATATTCCTATTCTGACGCCTGTAAAGGAGCCGGGACCTATACTGATTGCAATAGCATCAATACTGTCCAAAGCTTGCCCTGACATTTCAAAAGCGCCCTCAATCATAGGTATAAGCGTCTGAGAATGAGTCAATCCGTTATTTATAAAAAATTCAGCAGTCAGCTTACCCTGTGTAAATATGGCACAGGATGCTGCAACCGCAGAGCATTCAACAGCCAATAAATTCATTTTTGCTTTTGCGCCGTCCTTTTTTAAAATTTAATTCTGCGTTTTACACGCTTGCGCTTACGCCTTGATTTGTTATAAAGAATGGTATAAATAATGTATAGAACAAAAAGTATTCCTATAATTATAGATATAACCCTTACCCATATGTTTTTGAAAAACAAATTGAGCTGATAAGAATAGTATAGCATAGCGCTTCTTGAAATATCCGACTGTGATATTAAATCTACGCTTCCGTATTCATACCCGTCATATTTAAGATACGCTTTTCCCACTACCTGACCCTTTTGAACAGGTGCCATAATGCTTTCGGGAATGTCAAAGGTTATCTCAAGCTTGTCACTTGAATAGTTTTTAGGTACAAGAGAGCTGAAATTTTCGCTGATAGCCAAAAGAGCAAAATCCTTTGTGTCAGACAGCTCAACCTTTATCTCGGTAACAGGCTCATTCTTTTTAACTAAGGTTACAACCTTATGATTGTTATAAAACCAGTTGAGCAAGGTTTTGCAATCTACAAAGGTATTGTTAAGAGCAGAGTTTTCCTGAGTTTTCTGACAGCCCATAACAACTACTATAACTCTTTCTAAAGCGTTCCCTATTTTTTTCTCTCCTATTGTAGCAAGACTTGCTCCGCCTTCCGCCGTAGCAGAGGTTTTAACACCCTTTGCAATAGAAGAATAATAATCGGAAACATTATTTATAAGTTGATTGTTGGAATAAATTCTTCTTGCTTCGTTTTTATTGGTTTTATCAATTTTATATACAGTGGCATCTGCAATATCCATAAAGCCGTCTAAGGAATACGCATATCCGACTATTTTCGCAACATCTCTGGCAGTGGTAAGCGCCGAAGCAGAATAAGTGCCCTGAGGATTTGTAAAGGTTGTGCTCTGCGCTCCTATCTCCTTAGCCTTTTCATTCATAAGCTTGACAAATTCTTCCTCTGTGCCCGATACAAACTCCGCAAGGATTGCCGCCGCTTCATTGGAGGTTGCCACCATAAGACAATACAGCAAATCCTCAACCGTCAGAATTTCGCCCTCTTTAATCTTTGCCGAGCTTATAGAGGTTATTCCTTTAAGCGCCTCTTCCGAAACCTCTACCTTTTGTGTCATATCAGGGTCTTTCTCAATGGCAAGAATTGCCGTCATTATTTTTGCCGCACAGCCAACAAATACCTTTTCGTCAGCATTTTTTTCAAAAGCGCTTATGCCCGTACCCATATGCAAAGCAATAGCAGATTGCGCATTTATTTCAGGCTGATTTGTTTCCTCTGCAAAAACGCAAAAAGAGCTGAAAAGAAATATAGCTGTAATTATAAACGTAAAAATTCTCAGCTTCACTCTTTTCACCTCTCCTTTTTTGAATACTAAATGTATTTATACATATAAAAACTACTGTTTGTAATCAAATTATTTGCTTTTAAGCATAGCAACTGCATATGAGCTTATTCCCAAGCCCTCACCTGTAAAGCCCATTTTTTCTTCGGTTGTAGCCTTTACATTTACTTGATTTATTGAAATTTCTAAAGTCTTTGCAATGTTTTCTCGCATTTGAACAATATGAGGCGCCATTTTCGGAGCCTGAGCAACAACAATAGAATCTATATTCTCAATAAAAAAGCCTTTTTCCTTAATAAGAGAAGCAACGTGCTTCAAAAGCAAAAGGCTGTCTGCCCCTTTGTATTTTTCGTCGCTGTCTGGAAAAAGCTTTCCTATATCGCCTAAGCATAAAGCTCCCAAAAGAGCATCCATAACAGCGTGTACTAAAACATCGGCGTCAGAATGGCCCAAAAGACCTTTTTCATAGGGAATATCAACCCCGCCTATTATAAGCTTTCTGCCCTCTACAAGTTTATGAACATCGTAGCCGTTTCCTATTCTGAACATTTATCACACCTGCTTGAAAAAATCTGTTGTGCAAAGAGAATATCCTCGGGAGTAGTTATTTTAATGTTGAGATAATCGCCTTCAACAATTTTAATTTTCACGCCTAAGCTTTCAATCAATTGACAGTCATCGGTATAGTCAGCCTTGTTTTTTTCGGCATTGTCTATTGCCTGACAATAAAGCTTATAGCTGAAAATCTGAGGAGTCTGAATATTTACAAGCTCATTACGGTTAACAGTAGCACAAATAAAGCCATTTTCGTCAACCTTTTTAACAGTATCCTTAACCTTTGTTCCGGGCGCCGCTGCATTGTACTCATACGCCGCCTCGCAAATTCTGTCAACAAGAGTGCCGTCTGCAAAGGGACGGGCGCCGTCGTGTATTGCAATAAAATCTGCATCCTTACAAAGCTCAACAGCCGCACGAACTGATTGCTGACGGGTGCTGCCGCCGGCAATTATGTCTGAAACCTTTGTTATTTTATTGTTATGCACCTGTTTTTTAATTTCATCAATAAACTCAGGGCGTGTAGAAATAATAATTCTGTCAATATTTTCAGCATCTTGAAATTGCTGCAGAGTATGCAAAAGAACAGGCTTTCCTACAAATTCAAGAAAAAGTTTGTTTTTATCCATTCCCATTCGGGAGCCGCTTCCCGCAGCCGCAATAACAGCAACAGTATATCTATTCAAAAAATCACATCTTTTAATCAATTTCTGCGAAGCATATCGGACAGACGCTTCTCAATTTCACTTTTGTCGGTGTCCAACGCCATTGAAAGCTCGCTAAGTAAAATTTGACGCGCTGTCTGATACATTTTTCTTTCCCCTGCAGACAGCCCCTTTGTCACGTTGCGAAGACAAAGATATTTATAAACTCTTGACACCTCATGCGCATCTCCGCTTTTAATGCGCTCAATGTTTTCTTTATAACGCTTGGACCAGTTATCATCAAAGTCGGTCTCCAAGGCTTCAAAGCCCTCAATAACAGAAAGAGCTGTCTCCTTCTCTATAATCTCTCTCATATGAGAAGAATCTGCTATTGTTTCGGGAATAGTAAGCTTAAGCCCACCTAAAAGACGAACAAAATAAACATCTATCTCTCCGCCTTCCGTTTCCTTACGGGTTATGCTCTCTATATAGCCTGCACCGTGCATAGGACATAAAACCTTATCTCCAACTTTAAACATAACAAAACCTCCTCAATGTAAACACAGCAAAAAGCCGCTTTTATACCATTAAATCATATATACATTATATAACTATTAAATATTTTTTTCAACGTCAAAAATAACAAATTTTGAAAAAATATTTTTTGCACTTTTTTTTAATTTAAAGCTATTGACTTTTAACTTCAAATGCGATATTCTAATTTGGCACAATATATGTATATACGGATACGTATCGAAGTGGGGACGTTTGCGACCGCCGCCTGTGGCGGATAAAGGGAGCAATAAGGAGTGGCAGCGGTCGAAATTTTGCGAAGCGAACAGCGAGCAGAAAATTTCGGGCACCGCAACAGGGGACGTTGCCGACCGCCGCCTGTGGCGGATAAAGGGAGCAATAAGGAGTGGCAGCGGTCGAAATTTTGCGAAGCGAACAGCGAGCAGAAAATTTCGGGCACCGCAACAGGGGACGTTGCCGACCGCCGCCT